>DASXPW010000251.1:0-3426 GCA_036493385.1 Pyrinomonadaceae bacterium | reverse complement strand
CAACCGAAGCAGCCCGTTGTCGAACGTCGCATCGGCTGTGTCCGCTGCAACGGTCGGCGGCAGCGTGAAAGAACGTGTGAATGAGCCGTAGCTACGCTCGACGCGATGGAAATTGTCGTTGTCGTCCTTTTTCTCAAATTTTCGCTCGCCGTGAAGGGTGAGCACGTTGTTTTCGATGGAAATGTTCACATCATCCGGTTTCATACCCGGAAGCTCGGCCTCAAGAACGATCTGGTCCTTGTTCTCATAAATATCAACATTCGGTGACCATGCACCGCGTGTGAGTTCGTTATCGCCGCCTCGCGAAAAGTTTAAGCTAAATGCCCTGTTTATATCATCTTGCAGGCCTCGAAGCTCGCGAAACGGGTCGTATGTAACTAAGTTCATAATCATTTTTCCTCCCATAATTCACTGCATACAGTGTTTATGACTAACTACTTAGCCTAGACAGATAATAAAATATGAGTGTTACCTTGTCAAGTTATATTCGTCGTTTTTTGAATTGGCGGGACCGGCAACAGATATACGCCGACTGTTCACCGAAGGGGAAATTCGTGTTCACCGGTATTGCGGTTTGTCGACCTCATATGACCGCCCATACGTGGGGGCGACTGGGCCAAGCAATGATCCTGGACGACCGAACGACCGGAAGCGCGACCGGGGCCGCCGACGAGGGGGCTTCGATCAGCCCATGCACCTCAAACCGATGCGCTACCACGATCACATCCGTGCCCCATTGGCTGTCGAGCCCGTCTCGCCCTCTGCACGATCAGATAAAATTCTCTTAGCTACATGTCGCGATCGGAGTTAATATATCGGACAAACGGGAGTCTGCATTAAATGAAAAGAGCTTGGTTGGCAGTCGTAATACTGTTCTTGTCCGCCGTCTGGGGCTGTGCGCAGTTTCAGATCCCGGAGATAAATAAGGTTAAGGAGATCAAGCTGCTTGAGTCGACAGCGTTTGATGTTCAGCGCATCATGGTCGGATTCGAAACCACCGGCTGGAAGGCCGGCGATCTCGAGCAGAGGTTTTCGACTGATAATTTTTCGGTTGATATAACTTACTCTTCGGGACTATGCTCCGAGGACGATGAGATTTGGAACGCTAAGCAATGGACGGTCACAAAGATCGAAATTAAACCGGACGACTCACTGAAAGTAAAGGATCTGGGATATGACTTCGGTAAATTCATGAAGGAACAAATGTATTCGGGTACGCCCCGTTTGGTTATTTATCATGACAAGAAAACTGGAATGGCTTTTAAGGTTGACGAGAAGGAGAGCGAAATTGAAAAAATAATTTTGTTTCCGCCGAAGGATTCTAAAGTCGGCGTTTGCGACAATGACACAGCAAAGGAATTCCTCAAGTACGAGAGTTGGTTCAGTAATATCAAATTAAAAGATCGTCGCCCTCCCGGCGATCGTGACGTAGCGGCGAACGTTACGGATCTGACACTAAGCGAAAGTGAAATATCCGTGCTTCGGTTTGAAAAGCAAATCCGTGTAAAGACTACCGCTGTCGACCCCGAAAACGACGTTTTGACATATCAATATATTGTCTCAGGAGGAAAAATCATTGGAACCGGAGCTGAGGTCGTCTGGGACCTGGCAAACACTTCGGTCGGCACGTATACGATCACGGCCGGAGTCGATGACGGCTGCGGCATCTGCGGGAAGACGGTTACGAAGACGGTGGCGATCAAGTAGGCTCGTTCGATCATTAGAAATTAAAATTCTGGTAGACGGTTGCGTCTCCTCTGTCGCCCGCTAAACCGGGCTTTATTTTTAGGGGTTCGCTTACCCCAGGTTTCGCTTCGCTGCACTTGGGGCTACAAATATGTCGCTGCTGACGCAGCTAAGAACGAAGCTCGTTCTCGGTGTTCACACCGGACTGGATATCGAAGGCGTCAAAAAGGAAACAGCTCGTGCATGGCGCGTTTGCTGACACGCCGAAACGAATCTAAAAGTTGGCGGCAACTTCCTTCTGAGCCTTTGTCTCGATTTTCATTTAGTGATAGCTTTTCGATGTTATGAAAAATCAGATGATTCGTTTTGGGGTGTTGGTAGTTGCGCTGTTTGTTGTCGGGCTCGTTCAAGTTTTGGCGCAGGAGAACGACTCGGTTGGCGTCAAAGGCGGAGGCATATCGGTAAAGGGCTGGACGGGTAAGATCGACGCAAAGGAAGCGGCGGCGGGGATGACGCTGAATAGTGCTAAATTAGCGCCGGAAGGCAAGTCGCTGCATGTTACGACAGGGCCCGCGGTGACCTACTGGAATCCGGCAAATGTCGCGAAAGGCGACTATAAGGTCAGCGCGACATTCAACGAGCCAAAATACATGAACCTCAACGACCATCCGCATCCGTACGGGATAATGATCGCCGGCAACGATCTGGGGACCGACAACCAGAGCTATCTTTATTGCGCGGCTTACGGCAACGGGACGTTTATCGTCCGCGGCATGGGTCCTCAGCCGTTTCAGATGGGCGGACGGGCCCCACAGGCAAATGCGGCCGTGCACAAGGCCGCCGGTGTCGGTCAGCCGGTCACGCAGGAAATTGCGATGACAGTAAAGGGAAACCAGGTCACTTGTTCGGTCAACAAAACGGTCGTCGCGACCTTTGACAGATCGGCTCTCGTAACGGCCGGCAAGCTAAAGTCGACAGACGGCGTTTACGGCATCCGCTTTGCGCATAATACCGACGCGACAGTGACTGACCTAAAGGTCACGAAGGCGCAGTAACGATAGAAGACGGTTAGTGTGTCAACGCCCAGAAGCTGTTGAAAACGACGATCCCCGCAAATATCGCGACCCAGAAATAGACGCTGTAGATAAGTTTGCGCAGCTTGAATACCATGCTCCCCTCCCCGCGATGTGCGTGCAGTATCGCCGCAGAACGCTCTAAGCTAAGTAAATGCGTGTTTAGAGAGAGGAAAGTGCCAATCTGAAAGATATTCCAGAGATAAATGCCGAAGCCCGCGCGATTGGCACGGAGCGAAGTCATTAACTTTGAAAGCGGATCAGAGTGAATTGATCAGTGCGTCTACCCTTTCCTCGACGATGCGCCTTAACTGATCTAAATGCTCGGCCGTGTCGGCCTCAAATCGAAGGACCAGGATTGCTTGGGTATTGGACGCCCGGACGAGACCCCAGCCGTGATCAAAAACAATTCGCGCGCCGTCGATGGTTATGACCTGGTTTGTTTTGGAAAATTCTTCGACGATCTTTGCCACAACCTGGAGCTTTTTGTTTTCGGGACACGGCACGCGAAGCTCCGGCGTCGAAGATACCGGCGGCAGATCGGCGAGGAGTTCGGACAATTTCATGTCCGTCTGCGACATCATCTCGAGCAGCCTCGCACCGGCGTAGCACGCGTCATCGAAGCCGTAAAATCGATCGGCGAAAAACATGTGCCCGCTCATCTCGC
>DASXPW010000250.1:0-3933 GCA_036493385.1 Pyrinomonadaceae bacterium | reverse complement strand
TGTCGCAGGACAGTCAAGAACTCGAAGCAGAACGCGCGGCCTCACTAAAACTCAAGGGCGAGCATCCGTTGATCGCCTTAATGAGATCGAAGCCGTCCTTGCTGCGGCCGGAGCTGGTCGGCGTGCATCCGCGAGTGTTTCTGACCCAAGCCGAGATCGACAGCCTTAAGCTAAAGGCACAGTCGCAAAAGGATCTTTGGCAGACGGCCGTTTCGAGCGTTCGTGCTTTGTCTGTGGAACCAGCAAAACCGCCGGCTGAAGAGCGCCGGGCGCAGAACGAGGTGGGCATCGGCATGGCCGAGGCCGCATTCGTTTACAAAATGACCGGCGACAAAAAATATCTCGACGCGGCGAAAAAATACATGGACGCCGCCGTGTCGTATAACGTCTGGGGTTACTCTTACAACAAACCCGACGTCGACCTGGCCGCCGGCCATCTGCTGTATGGAATGGGGTGGAGCTATGACCTTCTTTACAACGATCTGACGCCAGCCGAGCGCGATAAATATCGAAGCAAATTGATCAGACAGGCTCGGCTTATGTACGACTTTTTCAAGCCAAGGTTTGGCAAGTCATACGCATATAGCCAGAACCATACATATATCCCGATCACCGGCTTGGCGATCACGGCATACGCTCTGATGGGTGAGACGCCCGAGGCGAACGACTGGGCCGCCTTGTCGAGAGCCATATATGATCGCGTGCTCGCGACCTATTCCGAGGATGGTTACTACTATGAAGGAATGGAGTACTGGATCTTCTCGACACCGTGGCTCATTCATTACATGGACGCTCAACTGCATGCGACGGGCGAGGACCTTTTCAAAACGACGCCCGGTCTGAAGCTCGCCCACGAATATGTCGCACATGCGACCTTACCCGGCGCCGAATTCAATTTCGATTTCGGCGACATCTATGCTGGGCCGGTCACTCGGTCGCGCAAGGGCGACGACTACGAACGCGAGCGGATAGACGGACGTTTTCGCACAAACTATAACATCCTCTATCATCTCGCCGACCGTTACAATAACCCGGAGGCGCAGGGCGTGGCCGACTGGCTAAAGTCTAAAGGCCAGGTCAACGCGGAAGAGTATTGGACATTCATCTGGTATAACGCCGCGATCAAGCCTACAGCGATCGAACGTCAGCCGAAATGGCATTATTTTCCGGACCACGACGTTGTTTATTGGCGTTCGAGCTGGGGCGACGACGCAACGGCATTTGCATTCAAGGCCGGGCCGCCCGAGGGACACGCTACCGAAGCAAAGCTTAAGGCTTTCCCTGATTGGCGGCTGTCGAGCGGTCACGCGCATCCGGACGCGGGAAGCTTCATCATTTGGTCAAAAGGCAGGTATCTCACCGGCGACTCTGGTTACGCCGGCGTGCCGATGACCGAGCATCACAATACGGTCGTCATTGGCGGCGTTGGACAGGGCCGCGAAGGCAAAGGGCATGACGCGTTTGCCGGAGTGCCATACGCGCAACTGAACAGGATCGCGCTCCATGATGTGAAGATGAGCGAGAGCGGCGCTTCGCTCGCCGCTGACTTGACCGCAGCGTATGAACCAAGCGTCGGCGTTGTGAATTTCGTCCGACAATTCGAGTTCAAAGCTCCGGACGAATTCCTGATCACGGACGCGATCAAAACTGATCGGCCGCAGGTGATAACATCGTATCTGCACAGCGATAATTCGATCGTGAAGGCACGCAACGGATTCGACTTCGAAGGCGGCGGCAAGCCAGACCTTTTCGTTGAGGTTTTCGACCCAACCGCGTTCGACAGCTTGATCGGGCCTAATTATCTGACCGCCCCGGGACCGCCCGGCAGCGTCGATAAAGGCAACCGCGAACAACGCGGCGTCCGCCTGGCGATCTCAAACCGGCAGTCCACAAGAGATTTGACGTTTAAGTTTCGTTTGAGAATTCGCCCTTATCGCATTGGAAGCGTCGTCGATGAAACCGCAGATCCAACGCTCGGAAACACGGCGTTACCATCTTGCTTCTTTTCTCAATTTCCTTTCTTTTGGGCCGGGCGCAATCTCCAATACCGATCGGCAACGACGCGGACGGCAGACGGAGCGACGGAGTCCTCGAAGCTTCGAGATGAATAAAGTCCGTCAACCGTAATTTGGAAGAATAATTATTCGTCAACTCGGCAGCTCGACACGTGCCCGTCACGACTGCCTTCGCAATAGGAGGGTCTGCAGATTGACTTGTATCATTGAGACGTATATTCGACCCTGATCGACGGTGGTATATCTACATGAATTGTTGTAATTTGGGGGAAACTGAAGGTCAGCAATGAACCCCGCGCAAATCCACATCCCGCTCGATCTGCCTGACGAAGCTCGACACTTAGTCGAAGTGGTAAACGAGCTACTTCGGTCCATAACACTTGAAATGTCGGAATTTTATGCAAATCCGACACTCTGTATAACCGACGAGCGCCGAGATCTAAACGAACGGTGCGAGATCCCCTTGAACGGATTCAAAGAGATGCGCGAAGATCTGCAGCGGTACGGCCTTGAGTGGTCGGAATTGCCGGAATATGTCGGCGACTGAGAGAAGGCTTGTGAGAGGCAAGTTGGGACGTGATCCTGATCTTCCTCCGAGAAGCCGGATGCTTCCCTGCCTTGCCCCCCTAAAGAGAACGGCGGATTACATTTTTAAGCGATACGATGTAAGCCGGAATACCTTTCAGAAAATCTTGTGGAAAAACAAAGGGATCGACGAGTTTAGCACGCCCCTTGCTCGCCGATCGAATATGAGAAAAAGACGCTTCGAATTGCCACTCCGTTATACCGCCATTTTCTCCAATTTATAAGTTGCCGCAAGCGGCAATAGGTCAGAAAGCGAATTGAACAGTTCTTCCAGAATGAACTACCCCTCAGGCGACGCGAGTTATGCGCATTTCGGTTTCGCTGATCGTACTTACCGACACACGGATTCCGAGCCGGGCGGCGAGCATATAAAAGCGAGCGAAGTTGTTGTTTTTCTTTGTGCTTGGCGGAGCAATAAATGTCTCGCCAACATCGAGTGCGTTCAACTGAGGCAGCGCTCGACACCCTGGCCGTAAGCTGCGAAGTTCGGGGCGCTCTCGACGTAACGCCTAAGAGTCTCGGCAGTCATTCCCATCTCGCGAGCAATTTCATACCGAAACCGCCCTTCGTCAACATACATCCTTGCGTATTCTTTCGCATCAACCGTTCGCTTCTGTTTGCGAATTACCTCGAGGCGATCTCGTCGCACTGAACCTGCTCTCCGAAACCGACCATGAATTGCTTGTCTGGCAGTGCATCAGTTCGAAATATGAAAAATAACAGTATCGATAATTGTCGAACCTTTACTGAGGACGGCAATACGTTTACGGAATCGATTCGCCAAGAGTACAGCGGCAATAACTGCATCATAAGCGCTGGTTTTGTTGAGGGTGATTACAAGACCGGAGGTCGATACATACTATTTGAGATTGGAAAAGGACGGCGCAGAAACGACCGTCCTTTTGCTCCGCCCCGACGAAATCCAGTGTATTGCTTGGGTAACGAGCGGCGCGGTTTGGCCACATCTAAATAATGCGCGCTGAGTTGGATCGTGCCGCCGAGCGCGGTTGTGATCCATGAACTTCCGGTGGCGGAAGCGTAGACAGATGCGCGCGGATCCAGGAAACAACGGGGTCGTATGATCTCGGTTACAGCCCTTCGGGCCGCGAGGTCAGAGTCCAGCCGAAGCGGGCAATGGGAGGAGTGCGCTTTCTTTAACCGTTCCTATGACGAAGCTGCTTCGCACGTCCCTTACGCCCGGAACGCGAGTGAGTTTCTCCACCGCGAAGGAGCGATAAGCGGAAAGGTCCTTCACGACAACATGCAGCAAAAAATCGGACTCGCCGGAGGTAATGTAGCATGCGATCACTTCGGGCAATTTCGACACGGCCTT
>DASXPW010000249.1:0-5512 GCA_036493385.1 Pyrinomonadaceae bacterium | reverse complement strand
TTCAATTACCTACTCTAAATTTGTTTCGGGAAGATCTAACCAAAGCCCAACACCTTCCCGCCCTGAAAGGTAAGCATCGCGGCGACATACGCGAGTCCCGTCATATAGGTGATCATAAAGATCGGCCAACGCCAAGAATTTGTCTCGCGGCGCACGACCGCGACCGTCGACATGCACTGCATCGCAAGCACAAAAAATACCATTAGCGTCAGCCCCGTCAGGGGCGTCCATGCCTGCGTCCCGTCGTCGCGTTTTGCATCGTGCAGTGCCTGGACCAACGTTTGCGACTGGGCATCGTCGTCCTTGCCGACGTTATAAATTATGCTAAGTGTCGAGACCAGCACCTCGCGCGCGGCAAAGCTCGCGATAAGCGCCACACCGATCTTCCAGTCGAACCCGAGCGGCCGGATCGCAGGCTCGATAGCGTGGCCTAGCGTGCCCGCAAAGCTATGCTGGATATGCTCGCTCTCGGGAAGCGAGTCCGGCGCACTTGACGCATCCACAACTGCGTTTGGCTGATCGCTTATTGCTGACTGCTGACTGCTTCTTGGAAAATACGTCAACGCCCAGAGTATGATCGAGATCGCCAAAATGACCGTTCCCGCACGTTTTACGAACAACCATGCACGCGTGATCACGTTCTGGACGACCGTCCGAAAATTCGGGAGACGATATGGCGGCAGTTCCATCAAGAACGGCGGCGGCGGCGCCTTTAGCAGTGTTCGCTTCAGGATAAAGGCGACTATGATCGCGACGAAGATCCCCAGCGAATACATCGCCAGCATCAATACGGCCCCGACCGAGATAACGCCAAAGATCGTCTGTCCCGCAAAGAATGCTGCGATGATCAACGAATAAACCGGCAGACGAGCCGAACAGCTCATGAACGGCGCGATCAATATCGTTGCAAAACGGTCGCGGCGGCTCTCGATCGTGCGCGTTGCCATAATGCCGGGTATAGCGCATGCAAAGCTGCTCATCAGCGGCAAAAACGCCTTGCCGTGCAGGCCCACGCGGCTCATCAGCCGGTCAAGTAGAAACGCGGCCCGCGCCATGTAGCCCGTGTCTTCGAGCAAAGAGATGAACAAAAACAGCAGCAGGATCTGCGGCAAAAAAACAAGCACGCCACCGACGCCCGCAACAATGCCGTCGACAACAAGGTCGGTCAATACGCCCGCCGGCATCACTGCCCGCAGCCAATCACCCAGCGACCCAAATCCCTTGTCTAACAGGTCCATCGGCAGGCTGGCCCAGGAAAATATCGCCTGAAAAACGAGCAGCAAAACGCCGACCAGGATCACCAGCCCAAAGAATTTGTGCGTTAGCACGCGATCGATCTTTTCAGAAAATCGATGGTCCTCTTTATCGTTGTGCTTGACCGTTTCCTGAACGACGTTTGAGATGAACTTGTATCGGGCAAATATTTTCGCGTGCTGCGGCTGGTCGGCCAGGTCGCCATTCAATTCATGCGGGACCTGAGGGCGCGCGCGGACCACCTCTGTCACCTTTTTAGCCAGCTCGTTACGGCCGCGACCGGTCTTTGCGTTTACCGGCACGACCGGCACATTCAACAGCCGTTCGAGTTTTTGCGTATCTATCTCATGTTTTTGTTTTTCAAAAACATCGATCATCGTCAGCGCGACGACGACCGGAACGCCAAACTCAAAAAGCTGTGTTACGAGATATAGATTTCGCTCCAGGTTCGTGGCGTCGACTACGGCCACGACCGCATCGGGTTTGGGCTGGCCGGCCACGTTGCCGGTTATGACCTCGCGGGCGATCTGCTCATCGAGCGATGTTGCGTCGAGGCTGTACAGGCCAGGCAGGTCGATGAGATCGGCGGCCCCTTGCGGCAGGCGCCAGGTCCCCTGCTTTCGCTCGACGGTGACGCCGGGATAGTTTGCGACCTTCTGCTTTAATCCTGTGAGCGCATTAAAGAGGGTTGTCTTGCCGGCGTTTGGGTTCCCCGCAAGTGCGATCGTAAGGCCCGACCCATGAGACGCGTCGTGCATTCGACAGCTAGACGGCGACCTCGATAGCGTCAGCCTCACTTCGGCGCATTGCGAGATTGTAGCCTCGGACGCGGACCTCGATCGGGTCGCCAAAGGGAGCGGCTTTGAGTACCTCGAGTCGGACACCGGGTATCACACCCATTTCCATCAATCTGCGGGTGATCCGGCTTGTACCGTTCACTGCTACGACGTGTGCGGCCGAACCGATCGGTACATTCGTCAAGGTGGGTCTTTCAGATCTGCTTTTCATTTAGGCGAATGATCATTGCCGGTTCGGAGCATGTATGAACGATAAGAACCGGTACTCTCCAACGAAGAGTGTAACCTAATTGAAATCAGATTTCAATTTCAATTTCGCCGAAATTGAAGTTTTTGCAAAATTCTCGATCGGAAATGATTATTTGAGCGGAATTCGACTTTTTGAAAGCAGCTCGGCCTTATATTGACCTAAGGTTATCTGCACGGGAACGCGATCGTCGTCATTGGTGAGCCAAACTTTGAGACCGGCCGCATCGATCTCCGGTATGCCTGTATTTATCGACACCCGCTGTGCATTTACCTTCTGACCGTTGACCGTTATTGATTCCGACTCATAAGGCCGCAGGACAAAGATATGAGGCTTCCCTTCCCAATAGACCGCGACGCGCGTGTCGTTAATGGGATTTCTAGGGTCTTTGCTTGGTGTCAGATTAAACGAGCGGATGGCGTAAAACAGCGAGAGAATGCAGTGCGTCCCGATCGGGGTATCAACTCGATCCGGACCCGAAGTCACCATTCCGGACCGTTGATCGAATCGGGTATTTTGGTTCAGCCGACTCAGCGAGCCGGAAAATTTTATGCTGATAGCAAACGGCGCCAAAGTCTCGGGACTCACCAGTGCGACAAGCGAATCTCCCTGCAAAAACAGACCGTTGCCCGGCTCGGCTGATGTGACCGAGGCAGACAGAATAAGGCTGTCCTCCTTATTCACTTGCTTTCTTTCTTTGGCTTCAACCGTAAGATCGGCGACCGTGCGCTGGCCAGATGACACCCGATAAACCAGCCTTTCACCCAGATCAAAACCGACATCGGGAGGGAGCGGTTCATTGTCTACGTATGGCACCGGAGTCGCAACAACGACTGGAGTGGGTGTCGTCCTCGCTGTCGGTGCGGGTGTCGGGGTCGGGTTCGCATCTGTCTCGTCCGAAACCATCTGTATGCCGGAAAGCGCGATCCGCACTTCGCCTTTAACGGTTTTTAGCCGCGCAAGAACCGGAATGTGCGCATCGTCATTTGAAAAGTTGATGCGCAACGACTGGATGCCGTTTTCGAGAAAGTAATCGCTCTGGACGGTCGAAACGGTCGTATCGAATTCTCCCGCGTCGGTCTTTACGTGTTCACCGGTCAGCGATTGTAGCGTCACTCCGTAATTCTTCTCGCCCTCGGAAAGGACGAACGACCCGGTGCCGCCAGACGCTCTTGCCTTGTAGAGAAGTGTTAAAAGATCGAATCCTTGTGCCGGTGCGCTGAGGTAACTGGTGACGTCCTCACGCGCTTCCACTCCCAAATAATCTCGGCGACGAATGAACAGCGGGTTGCCTGTTTCAGGCGAAGCGAATGTCGTTCGGGATCTGTCGATCTGATAGAACGCGGCACTTAACAGGCCGCTCGTCTTCAATTTCATCCTTAGCTCGACGGCATCGACATCGCCTAATTTTCCTTTTGAGACCGCGTACGTCTCAAAATATCCGACATCGTTGTATCGCTGGAATGAGATGTTATAAGTCAGCCGCTCACCGATGCGGATCCCCGAGGGTGTCGCGACAACCTTAGCGGGCTCCTGCGCCAGGACCGCGGCGGCCTGGAGCAAGAGTATCGGAAGGACCAGGGACAGCTTTGTGTGGGTGTTTCTACTCATCAAGGGCTTTTGAGATCTCACCAAGAAACTGAGTGACCGTTGCTCGTCTATCTTCGGCGGCGATCACGGGGCGGCCGACGACGAGGTAATTCGACCCCGCTCTGATCGCGTCCGCTGGTGTCATTACACGCTCTTGATCGTCGTTTGTGCCATTTTCGGCGCGAATCCCGGGTGTTACGAGGGTAAAACCATCGCCGAATTCCCGATGAAGCATTTCCGCTTCTTGTGCCGACGCAACAACGCCGTCCAAGCCGGCATTCCGAGCCAAGCGAGCGAGCCGAAGGGCATGTTGCCCAACCGGTTCTTCGATGCCTGTTTCAAGCAGCGCGTCGCCTGAAGAGCTTGTCAACACGGTCGCACCGATGATCAAGGGTTTTGAAAGCGACTCTTTGGCACATACCTCGCCTACCTCATAGACGACGCGCCTCATCATTTCGTTACCGCCCGCGGCATGAACGTTGAACATCCAAACGCCGAGCCTCGCCGCTTCGACACCGGCCTTTGCGACCGTGTTCGGGATGTCGTGAAATTTCAGATCGAGAAAGATCCTGTGTCCCGCGGCGCTGAGTTCCCGAACAAACCACGGCCCTGCCGAAGAGAATAACTGCAGCCCGACCTTGAAAGTGGTCACCAGACCGGCAAGCTCATCAACGACTGCGCGGGCATCGGCCTCGCGCTCGACATCGAGCGCAACTATAAGCCGGTCCGTGGGCCTGGCGAACGCGGCGGCCGCCATTATGGAATTCGACATTTTCTAGTCTAGATCAAGGGGGTTTTTGAAGGGCGTGTCGCTCGACGTATCGGCTCGTTTCAATGCTTCCTTGAACTTCTCTTCCAAGAGACGTTCTCGGTCCTTCATCGACGACATTTCCTGGGCGAAAATTTGTTCTCTCAGATCTTTTTGCTTGTTGAGATCGCCGGCCAGGTCCTCGAATGAACCGTGGGCCTTCTTCTTCTCTTCGTGGGCCAGGACCGCGCCCGTTTGAGCGTCGACCGTGATCGCTGCCTCGCAGCATGGACATATTACACTGAATTTATCCATATCTCCGAAAAAAATTATACATCAAGTTTGCCGATCGCCGCTGAGGCAATTTCTCGCCTCAGCCGCAACATGCTAAAACCGCCTAAACGTCATAGTACATCGAAAATTCGAGTGGATGCGGACGGAGCCTGAGCGGGGCGATCTCCTTCTCGCGTTTGTATGAGATCCAGCGTTCGATCATGGACGTCGTAAACACATCGCCTTTCAGCATGAATTCGTGATCGTTCTCCAGGGCCTTGAGCGAATCGTCGAGGCTGCCGGGCAGAGACGGCACATTTGCCAATTCCTCAGGCGGCAGATCGTAAATGTCCTTATCGAGCGGCTCGCCGGGATCGATGCGGTTCTGGATGCCGTCAATTCCCGCCATCAGCATCGCCGCAAACGCGATGTACGGATTGCATGTCGGGTCGGGCGGACGAAACTCGAGACGTTTCGCCTTTGGCGATTGCGAGAACATCGGAATGCGGACCGCGGCCGATCGGTTACGCGCCGAATATGCAAGATTTACCGGCGCCTCAAAGCCTGGCACTAGCCGCTTATATGAGTTGGTCGTCGGCGCCG
>DASXPW010000248.1:0-6957 GCA_036493385.1 Pyrinomonadaceae bacterium | reverse complement strand
CGGCGTTTGCTCGGGGCATATCTTCCCAGGACTTTTTCAGGACACAACTTATCGCGGATCTTTGCCATCGGAATTTACATTCTATGGGGGATTTGATAGCTTTATACGTTTGACGAGGGAGCGTAAGCATTTACGGGAATGAATCTCAAACAAACGCGGCTTAATATACTGCGTGAACCCCAGAACCTGGCCTCAAAGGCACGCACCGGCGTCTCGCTGCACTGTCACACCGAGCACTCAAAGGAAATGCTCGATTTCGTCCCGCATTATGCCGACAAGCTGCCGATAATTTCGTACTTTTGGCACAAAGAGCGCGACAAATATCTTGAAAAAGAAGGAAGAGCTGCCGATTTTTCAACCGCGTATTGGTCGCCGCCGCTGACGGCAATGGACGTTTACGCTATTGAAAAGCGTCAGCTCGAGGGCTCCGGTCTAAAACCGATGGTCTCGCTGACGGACCATGACAGCATAAGCGCCAATTTTGAAATTAATGAGAATGAGCCGGCACCGATCTCGCTGGAGTGGACGGTACCGTTCGAATTCGGCTTTTTTCACGTCGGCGTGCATAACCTGCCGCCGGACAGGGCCCGTGAGCTGACCGAAACGCTGCTCGACTTTACATTCAATAAAGAGAATCACGGCGACGAGCGTTTGACCGAAATGTTTGCGATGCTGAACGAGATCCCGACAGTTTTGGTGATCCTCAATCATCCGCTGTGGGACATCGAACTGGTTGGCGAAAAGCTTCATCAGGACTTGCTGAAGAATTTTATTCGCAAGCACGGCCGCTGGATCCACGCTTTTGAGATCAACGGTTTCCGATGCTGGTCCGAGAACAAGGCCGTCATAGAGCTTGCCGAGGCGTTGGGAATTCCGGTCGCGACAGGCGGCGACCGCCACGGCTGCAAACCGAACACCGTCATCAACCTCACCGACGCGTCGACGTTCGAAGAGTTTGTTGACGAGATCCGCGAGGGTAGAAAGAGCCAGGTCGCGTTGATGCCTGAATACGAGCAGCCACTTCATTCGCGACAGTTGCAGTCGTTTTCTGAGATCCTTAAGTATTATTCCGACTCTGCGGAACATCGCCGCCGCTGGTTTGACCGGGTATTTTTTGATAACGGCGACGGCAAAGGCATCGTTCCGCTTTCCGCGCACGGATGGAAACGCGGCGGGCCAGTGTGGCTAAGGGGCGCGATCTGGACGCTGGGCTTTTTGGGAAGTCCGACAATGCGGCCGATCTTTCGCGTCGCCAGGAAACGCGTCGACCGCGTGCCGCGCGATGTCGCAAAAACCAAATTCGAGATACCTGAGCCGGACGAGATCCTCGGCGAGCTGTCGTCGCGAACAGCCTGATCGCTTTTCGAGAAGTGCCTGGTTAATGAGCAGAGGCGGGCCAATGCCCGCCATAATTTTGCAAGGAAACAGTTTTTTAATGAGTAAGTATCTGCGTGTCGCCTATTTTCCCGACTCGTTTCTCGAGGTCGACGGCGTCGCGATGACAAGCAATAAGCTGGTAAAGTTTGCCCGCGAGCGCGACTTGCCGTTTCTCTGCATCCACGCCGGTCCAAAAAGCGAAACACGCGATGATGGCAGCATTCGATTTGTCACGCTAAAAAGATCGCCGTTGTCGATCCCGTTGGACCATTCGCTCCGATATGATCCGTTTTTTCAGCGGCACATCAAGAAGGTCCGGCAGGCGATGATCGATTTCAAGCCGGATGTTGTCCATATAACCGGCCCTAACGACGTAAGCATCATGGGTGCCTGGATGGCGTGGAAACTCGATATCGCATTGGTCGGCTCTTGGCACACGAATATCCATGAATATGCTGCGAGGCGGCTAAGAAAGTCGCTGTGGTTCATGCCTCAAAAAGTGAGTTGGGAATTTACAAAGTTTATCGAGCGGCAGATCCGCACGGGAGCAAAATTCTATTACACGATGCCGCAAGTCTTACTTGCGCCTAACCAGGAGCTGGTCGAGATGCTTCAGACCGGCACGCCGCGTCCGTCAAAGCTGATGGTCCGCGGTGTCGATACTGAGATATTTTCGCCTGCAAAGCGCACCGTCACCGATGGCCTGATCCGCTTCGGTTTTGTCGGCCGTTTGCGTGCGGAAAAGAACGTGCGAATGCTTGTCGATCTTGAAAAGAAATTGCTCGAGGCCGGTTACGACAACTTTCGGTTCCTGATCGTGGGCGAGGGCGACGAGCGTAAATACCTCGCGGCCAACATGAAGACGGCGGATTTCACAGGTTTTCTCGAAGGCGAACGTCTTTCGGAGGCGTATGCAAACATGGACGTTTTCGTTTTTCCCTCGGACACCGACGCATTCGGTAACGTGCCGCAGGAAGCGATGGCATCGGGTGCGCCCTCGATCGTTTCCGACAAGGGCGGGCCGAAGTTTTTTGTCGAGAACGGAATGAATGGCTTTGTCGCGGCGGACCTGGACGGCTTTGTTAAATATGCAAAGCAGCTTCTCGACGAACCTGAACTCTTAGAGCGGATGAAAGTGTCGTCGCGGGAATTTGCAAAGACGCGCACATGGGAGTCAGTCTTTGAAACGGTTTACCAGGCGTACGCCGAGGCCAAAGAGCGGCTCGATACGCTCAGGGCCGACCAGCCGAATCGCAGAAAAAGGGTCCTCTCCCTGCTGCGAAGATCACCAGTCGCCCGCCACTGAAACGCAATCTAATGGACGCTTCTATTCACAGTACCTTTCCCACCTCAACACGACTATCCGAAATAACGCGTTTCCTGCTGCGCCACCCGATGCAGGCAATGATCCTGCGCTGGAACTGGAAGGCGGCTTCCCTGAGCGCGCTGCTCCGCGCGTCGATCTACCTGACGGCATATATCAAGCATGGAATGGCGGAGGCCATCGGGGTCACGGTCGCTCTCTCAGTTTTTCGGTTTCTGTTCGGCGGCGTCAACGGCGCGATCATTCAGTCGTATCGCCGCGTTCAGCCTGCGTGGCACGCTGTGCTGACCGTGCCGCTGTTTCTGGCAGCTATCAGCCATTTGATGGAGTATTTCGTACTGACGGGCTATGATACTCTGGTCAGCCCCATCCCAAAAAAGAACGCGATACTTTATTCCGTTATCGTATCGATCATTTCGGCGATCTTTAATCTCTTTGCGATGCGCCGCGGGGTTTTGATCGTAAAGGACGAAACGATGCAATCGTTTTGGCGCGATCTCGTTCGGATGCCGTGGCTCATATTCGAATTTATATCGTTCCCACTTATATGGACGTACAAACGACAGAAAAGCCGCTTGAGAGGAGCGAGAGACGAAAGCGAAACGGAGTGAAGGATCTTTGCGCGACTGCTGTGTAGGGACCGAGCTTTTTTGTGACACAAGTTTAATTATTTCGCAGGCAGACGGACAAACCGCAGGACAACCTGGTGCATCTAGGGTGACAACACATCGGCGTCCGGGTGAACTCAACTAGAGGACAAAGAACGAGCCAGGGGAAAGTTGGTGCTTCTCCCGCTGATCATATTTCCGGAGGTTCGAATGAAATCTGTCCACATCACGAATTATTACCACAAAAACTCCGGCGGGATCAGTACGACATATAACAAGCTTCTTGAGGCGGCAAATCGCCGTCAGCGATACGTGCGCCTCATAGTGCCGGGGGAGGAAGACGGCATCGAGGATGTTGGGGAGTTTGGCCGCATTTACCAGGTCAAGGCGAGCCACTCGCCCGTTTTTGATAAGCGATACCGCATAATGCTGCCATGGAAAACATACATCTTCGATCAGGCGCCGATAAAAAAGATATTGCGTGACGAAAAGCCCGACATGATCGAGATCGGCGAAAAATATACGATCAGCCTCATGGCCGGGCTGCTTCGCAAGCACATCCTCACGATCGGCTCGCCTCGGCCGATGCTGGTCCATTTCTCGTGTGAGCGGATGGATGACAACGTCGCATCGTTCATCACGAGCGGGCGGTTGAGTCGATGGTTCTGCCGTCGATTCATTGGCGCATTTAATCTGCCGATGTTCGATTTTCATCTCGCAAATTCGGACTATACGGCAAGCGAGCTTTTCGAGGCGCTGTCACCCGATAAGCGGCCGCATAGGTCGGCAACCTTCGTCAATCTTTGCTGGCGCATCTTTCGCGCGCCTAAGATCGCATTGAAGGACAGAATATTTGTTAACCAGTGCGGCGTCGACAACCTGACCTTCTCGCCGCGTCATAAGGACCCGGCTTTCCGCGAGAAGCTCATCGCCGAACTCGGCGTGCCCGCCGATTCGCGACTGCTTCTCTACGCCGGTCGGATCTCGCCCGAAAAAAACATCAGTTTGCTGATCGACCTGGTCACGGAGCTAGGCCGCGAGCGTGAGAACAATTACCACTTGATCGTTGCCGGCGACGGACCGGCGCTCGATGATCTCCGGTCCGAATTTCGTCGCCGCGCGCCGAATAGGACGACCTTTCTCGGCCATGTCGGCGATAGACTCGAGCTCGCTCGGTTGTACGCAAATGCCGACGTATTTGTGCATACAAATCCGAACGAGCCGTTTGGCATAGCGCCGCTCGAAGCTCTCGCGTCAGGTGTAGCGCTGGTCGCCCCAAATGCCGGCGGCGTTCTGTCGTATGCCAACGGCGACAACGCGTGGTTGGCGCGGCCAAACGCGAGGTCGTTTGCCGCTGCCGTCGGCGATGTGTTTTCTGACGAAGTTCGACGTCTGGAAAAGGTCGATAACGGGGTCCAGACTGCCGCAGGTTACACATGGGACGCATCGACAGACGCGCTCTTCGCCATTTACGATGAGATGTATGCGAGGTTTCGCTCGGAGCCTGAGATGTACGACTACAGAAAGTTCCCGCGAGAGATCAATTTTGCAGCGAACCTGACGGCTTGATAAACTGCAGGCTATGCACGATCAGAGGGAAGACGGCGCCCAGCCCTCATTCAAATCGGTCCACATCACTAATTTCTACCATAAGGACTCAGGCGGGATCAGTACCTCGTATAACAACCTGCTGGCCGCCGCAACGCGTCATCGGCGACACGTCCGCCTGATAGTGCCCGGAGCGACCGAATCGGTCGAAACGCTGAGCGAATTTGCAAAGATCTATTATATTCCCGCCAGACATTCGCCACTTATCGACCGCCGTTATCGCGTTATGATGCCTTGGCAGTACATGCGGAAAGGCTCTGCGATCAGAAAAATACTGCTTGAAGAACGGCCCGATATGATCGAGGTCACGGATAAATACACGCTGAGCCTCATCGGGCCGATGATCAGGACAAACAATTTCCGCCGGTTGGGCCGGCCCATGCTGGTCCATTTTTCATGCGAGCGCATGGACGATAATATTCAGACATTTCTACGGATCGGCTCAGCGGGAAAATGGTTGTCGGACCGGGTCATTCGGTATTATCATCTGCCCTCGTTCGATTTTCACATTGCGAATTCTGAATACACGGCCGCCGAATTTTTCGAAGCCGCAAATGGCCGCCGCGGAGGATTTGCTCGCAGGCTGCAAGCAATGATCTGGAAACGGCTCAAGGCGCCGGGAGCTCCGATCGAGGAGCGTGTGCATGTCTGCCATCGAGGAGTTAACGTTCGGCGATATAACCCCGACAGTCGCTCCACCGAGGCTCGAAGTAAGATCTGCCGCGACGCCGGAGTTCCCGAAACGGCGGTTCTGCTGTTCTATGCCGGACGACTGTCGCCCGAGAAAAATATTGGCTTGTTGCTCGACACGATGGAGATGCTTGAGGCTGATGATGACCGTGACTATCGCCTTTTGATCGCGGGTGATGGGCCGCGCGCAAAGCGGCTGGCAGCGCGCGCCGAGCGTCATATTCCGGAAAGGTCGGTTCAGCTTGGGCACGTCAATAAAGACCAACTCGCGCGGCTTTATGCGAACACGGACGTTTTCGTGCACCCGAATCCGCGCGAGCCGTTTGGCATCGCGCCGCTCGAAGCGATGGCCTCAGGCTTGCCGTTGGTCGCGCCGAACTCCGGCGGAATTCTCTCATACGCAAATGACTCGAACGCCTGGCTGACCGAACCAAATGCCCGATGCTTTGCCGCGGCGGTCCGCGATGCCGTTACGAACGAACCTGTTCGCCAAACCCGGATCGACAATGCACTCGCGACGGTGGATCAGAATCGAAGCGATAGCTCGGCTGAGAGATTGCTCGAGACGTACGATCGCCTCTACGCGAAATTCACGGCAAAACGGGCCGAGTTTACCGGTGAGATCAGCGACGATTCCAGCGCCGCACTGGCAAAATGGGTGACCTTTGGTTTACTTGGCGGTTTGACGTACATTGTCCTGATGCTTGACCTCGATAACGATCCTGCCTCGTACTTCCGATTCTTCTAATGCTCGAACTCATCTTCGCTAACTTGGGCGTCAGGCCGCTTCGCACACTTATCAGTGTCATCGGAGTCGCCCTCGGCGTGACGCTGGTCGTATTGTTCACGGGGCTGGCTCGCGGCATGACGAACGACATGGTCCATCGCGCGTCGAACTGGAAAGCTGAAATAGTTTTTGCGCGGCCCGGATCGGACCTTCAGAGCTCGAATACGCCGGTGAGCACGGCTTACGTGCCGAAATTGGAGCAGATCGACGGCATCAAGTCCGCTGTTCCCGTGATCAGGTACATCACGACGAACTCAAAGGGCCGTTTTGGCATTGTCCAGATCGACGGTGTTGACTGGACGCCGTTTGCCGAGCTGAACGATATGCAGCTCGTCAGCGGACGCGCGCCGGTCGCAAACGACGAGGTCGTCGTCGATCAGCGCCAGGTCCGCGAAGACCATCTCAAATTGGGCGACCCGATCGAGCTTTTCGGTGACAAGAGCTATAACGTCGTCGGCGTTTTCGACCCGCCGTCTGGTTCACGGATCAAGATGTCGCTCGCCGCAATGCAGGACGTGCTTCAGTCACCGAACAAGTGCACGTATATTCTGGTCAAGGTAAAG
>DASXPW010000247.1:0-3172 GCA_036493385.1 Pyrinomonadaceae bacterium | reverse complement strand
ATGAACGCATTCAAAATAGCCGCAACTCTTTCTCTGATCGTTTCGATCGCCGTTGCTCAGTCGGGCGTCGTGATTCCGCTGTCGAGTGAGAAACCAGACCCCGCCGTGCTGTCGCTCGCAAAGATGAACGTCGACATACTGATCGACAACCAGCACGCGACCGTGCGCGTAATGCAGATTTTTGACAATCACACGGAGCGAACTCTCGAGGGCAAGTACCTGTTCGCTCTTCAGCCGCAGTCGTCGATCTCGGATTTCGCAGTATGGGACAACGAGACTCGGATTCCGGGCGTAATGATGGAAAAGCGGCGTGCAAACCAGATCTACGGCCAGATCAAACAGCGGCGGATCGATCCCGGCATATTGCAGACGACGGACGGGCCGGGAGGCGACGGTACGGACAGCAGCTCGACTGGATTTTCGGCAAAGATCTTTCCCATCAACGCGTTCGGGACGAAGCGGCTCGAGATGGAGTATACGGAAGAGCTTCCCGTCGAAGGGCTTACATCGCACTTTATGTTTCCGTTAAAACCGTCCTACGGTGAGGCTGAGACGGTTGGCGAACTTAGCGTCACGTTGAGGGTGCTGAGCGATATTCCGATAGAGCCGCTGGCGAGAGGCGACCGCGCGTTTCCGCTGCAGGTGACGCGATCGGAGCCAAACGAGTTTGCGGCTGAGTATCATGCACAGAATCTGCAGCTAACAAGCGACCTTTCGTTCGATTACAAGATCGGCGTCGATGGCGACGCTTTGTCAGTCGTTACACATCGCGCTCCCGAACGTCCGTCCGCTTACGACCTTCGCGGCCCGCGCCTTTCTGAGGCAAACCCGGATGGTTTCTTCGAGGCCCGTGCCGTCTTTGCGGCAGAAACGAAGAGCGAACCACCGCCGAGGCGCGTCGTTCTGCTGCTCGATACGTCGCTCTCGATGTACGGCGACAAGCTTACGCGCGCGGTCGAGTCGGCGGATTTCTTTTTGCACAACCTCAACCGAAACGATCAATTCAACCTCGTTCTTTTCAATGATGAAGCAGTCCCGTTCTCGCCGCAGCCGGTCGCGGCCACACAGGACAATGTTGAGCAGGCGATGCAGTTCATCAGAAACTCGAGCATCGGCGGCGGCACGAATATAAAGAGCGCACTCGAACGAGCCGTCGAGCAATCGTCCAAGTTCGCGGACGGGCAGCCGTCGATAGTTTTGATCTCTGACGCGAATCCGACGCTCGGGACCAGCAAGATCGCCTCGATCGCAAACGTGCTCGATAAACATAACGCACGCGTTTTTGCTTTCGGCATTGGCAACGATGCAGGCCAGACGTTGATGAAAGAGTTGAGCGAGCGCACTCACGGCTATTTTGACTCGGCCAGTGAGACCGAGGATATCGCGCTAAAGCTAAAGCTGTTTTTCGACAAGGTCGGTGCTTCGGATATCAGCGGTTTCAATCTGCGTTCGACCGACTCGGCAAATCTTTATGACGTTTACCCGAGTGCTGGCAATAGCTATCCGGGTTCGTCGCTGTCATTCGTCGGCCGGTACAAAAAGGTCGAGACCGAGACATTGACTCTCAACTCAACGAAAGGGAACCAGAATCTCTCGCTGTCAAAACAAGTCGAACTGCCCGATCTCGAGGCCGCTCACGAATATCTGCCGCGTGTCTGGGCCAAGGCACGGATAGACGCGCTGCTCGCGGCGATGAATCGCGACGGTGAACGTGAAGATTACATCGATGAGATCATCCGGCTGTCGGAAAAATACAAGATCGTAACACCATACACCGCATTTCTGGCCGCTCCGCGTTCGCTATTGAGACCGAGGCTGATCGAGCCCGGGGACCCGGTCATACGCGTAAAGACGGATCCATCTGTAACAAATGTCGCCGCGGTGCTGCCGTTCGGCGAGACGCTGCCGTTGAAATATTTGCAGTCTGACGGCGTTTGGGAAGGCCGTTTTCTCGCGCCGGCCTGGATGGTCGACGGCACCTATAAGTGCCGCCTGCTGCTGACCGACAAGGACGGCAACGGTTACCAGGAGCAAAAATCATTTGTTATAGACAGCCGTGCACCCAACGTCAAGATCGATCTCGACAAGACAACATATTCGGCGGGCGAAAAGGTTTTGTTGAGAGCCTCGTCGGACAGCGACACCTGCCGGCTCATCGCGCGCATTTACGGCGCAAAACCGGCCGAGCTCCGTTGGTCGCCACAGGACAAGACTAACGTCGGCGAACTTCAGATACCGCCGGATCTTGCTTCAGGCAAATATACGTTGACCGTCTCGGCTGAGGACTTCGCACACAACCAGGCGAGCGGGGAGGTCCAGATCGAGGTTATAGGGAAATGAGCGGACGACCTCACAAAAGTCTCTTCGCGCCAAGAGGCCTCGCCGGACTGGTTTTTGCGGGATGTACCGCCGCAGCGATAGTGACGTATTCGCGGATCGAACCTGCGGCGCATGCCGAAAGCTCGCAGGACCTGATCGAACAGGCAATTTACACGCGAGAGGAGTTTTTTGGCGCCGAGGCCGTCATCCCCGTGCCGACAGCCGAAGCTCGGGAAAATCTCTTGGGGCTATTACGAACGTCGCCGAACGCCCCAACAGTCATCGAAAAGCTCAGCGAGCTTGAGGAGAAACTCGGAAATTACGACACCGCCGAAAATGACCTGAAACAGCTTGTTGCGATCGACAAAAAGTACGAAAGCAACCTAACTGTCTTTTACGAGCGGCGGGGACGATATGCGGACGAGGCGGTGCTGCTCAGGCAGAGGCTCGCGACCGCCGATGAAGACGAGCGTGCGGCGCTCTTCGAAACCCTGTTGGACACAGCTCGGACGCACGACCTAAAGGAATATCTACGGCCCGAGTTTTATCGCAAGGTCGTTTCGCAAAACGGCGACGTCTATCTAGTATTTGAAAAACTGATCGAACAGCTCACGAACGACGAGGAATTCGATGAGGCCCTTCGGTTTGTTCGGCAGGCGGAGGGTCAGTATCCGGATAAAAAGGCGGACCTGCTCGAAAAAGAGATCAAGCTGCTCGGAAGTCTAAATAATAACAAAGAGGCGGCAAGAGTTTACATCGCCGCATTCGATCCTTTCTGGACTAAAGACGAGAGCGAAAAGTTTTACGAATATTTGAGCGAAAACGACGGGCTGCTTGACTATGCGTCTTCGTT
>DASXPW010000246.1:0-9039 GCA_036493385.1 Pyrinomonadaceae bacterium | reverse complement strand
ATCATCAGGTGCAGATTCACCGTCAGCGAATTCATCACGACGGTCTCGATCGGTTTCGCGCCGATGATGCGTGCCATCTGGTCGGTCAAAAATTCGTGATAGGGAAGCCACGGGTGCCGCGCCGCCATATGTGCCCCAACGCCAAGCCGCGCCCAATCCTCCAACTCCTCATCGACATACTCCCGCGCCTTTTTTGGCATCAGGCCCAACGAATTACCTGTGAAATAGATCGGGATATTTCCATTTTCCAATATCGGAAAGCAAAAGCGCTCTCGGAAGTTCCTGACTGGATCAAGTTGGTCCGACTCAGCGAAATCCGCCGTAATGAGTTCTGATTTCATAAGCGAATCAGGTCGACATCATATTTCATAATGTCCTTGTCGTCAGTCAACAGGTGCATGCCGTAAAGCTTTGCCTGCGCTATCAGCAGCCGGTCGAATGGATCGCCGTGATGCCGCGGAAGATCGGCGACCGCCAATGCATCACGCATCGTAATTGGGATCGTTCTTATGTCGGAGGCGGCGAGTGTGAACGGTATAAAAACACTCGGATGTTCAGGCAACGGCAACGAGCCCTTGCCGTATTTGATGGCGATTTCCCACACGCTGGCTATCGACAAGACCTTTTCGATCTTAGGATCAGCTAGCATGTCCAAAGTTTTTCGCGGCAGTCGATCGCCCGACGCGGCTGCCCAGAGAAATACGTGAGTGTCGATCAGTATCTTCATCCAGGGCTTACATATATTCCTCAAATTCTTCGAGCGGCTCGTAGAAACTGTCGGGAATTTCGATCTGCCCCTTCCACATACCGATCCAGTCGCTCTTTTTTGGTGCTGGCGTGAGCTTGACTACATCCTTACCATTGCGAGTAATAATGACCTCTTCGCCCTCAAGTGCTTTGTCTATGATCTTGCTTAGCTTTGATTTCGCTTCGTAAATCCCTACTTTCATATCGCAATAATAGACTAGTCAGACTAGCTAGTCAAGGCAGATTCCGACAAATCGAGCCAGTTTAAGGCCGCGCCGCGAAATAGCATCTGTTTGATCTCATCATCATAAGACATTGAGTCAATTAGCTTTCCGGGCTCGGCCTCGCCCAGCGGAAACGGATAATCGCTGCCGAGCATGATCTGATTGGCGCCGACGAGCTTTACGAGATAATCGAGCTTGGCGGCTTCGTGAACGAGCGAGTCAAAATATAGACGACTAAGATATTTTCGCGGGCTGTGCGGATTATCGACGGCGCAGAGATCGGGCCGCACGTTAAATCCGTGGTCGATCCGGCCGAGAGTTGAAGGAAAGGATCCGCCGCCGTGCGCGAAACAAACGCGCAGCCGGGGCAGGCGTTCCAACACGCCCGAGAAGATCAGCGAGCAGATCGCTCGCGACGTCTCGGCCGGCATGCCGACAAGCCATGGCAGCCAGTATTTTTGCATGTCCTGCTGGCCCATCATGTCCCACGGGTGCACGAAAACTGCCATCCCAAGTTCTTCGCAGGCAGTAAAGAAATCAAAAAATTGCGGCTCGCCTAAGTTTAGTTGATTTACATTCGTCCCGATCTCAACACCGACAAGACCGATCTGTTTACAGCGTTCAAGCTCTTTTACCGCGAGATCGGGCGACTGAAGCGGGACTGTCCCAAGGCCGACAAATCGTGACGGAAATTCATTTACCGCCGCGGCGATCCCGTCATTCAGATATTTCGCGATCTCCGCGCCGTCATCGGGCTGCGACCAGTAGCTGAACATCACGGGCACGGTCGAGAGTACCTGAACACTCACGCCAGCGGCGTCCATCTCTTCGATCCGGCGTGTCGGGTTCCAGCAATTTTCTTCGATCTCGCGAAACTCCTGCCCGTCGTCCTTTTTCATCAACGCGCATCCGGCCCGCCGGTGTTCGAGTTGGATAAAACCGCCGTAGCCGAACTTGCCTTTCCAGTCGGGTATGTCGCGCGGAAGGATGTGCGTGTGGACGTCGATCTTGAGCATCGATGCTATTGTGTCAAGACTTTCTCCGAATAAAAAATGCGAAAAAAATGGAGCCATCGTTCAAGACAGCTCCGTAAGTTTTTCGGTTGAGAAAATAGTTGATCTAAAACGGATCGTAATGATCCGGGTCGTCCGAGTCTTCGTCGTCACCGCCGCGACGTCCGCCGCCTCCGCCGCCGAGTGTCGGCGGTGGTATATACGGCACCTTAGCGTCGCGCATCGCGCTGTTCAGATTGGCGAGGTCCTCGGCGATCAGTTTCCTCACGACCTCGGCCGCCGGCGGAATTCGCTGCGACAGAGCGTCGATCTGTGACAACTCGTAATCGGTCGGCGCGTTCGACTCGGTCTCGATCGCGGAGATGAGCTGCGTCGCCCGCTGGCTAAGCGGTGTTGAACGCTCCACAAGTGCCGGGCCGGCCGAGCTTAGATTGTCGGCCTCTGACGGCGGGCGTCCCCAGTTCGGATAGGCATCATCGATCTTTTTCAACAGGTCCTCGGCCATCTTTCGGATGTTTGCCGGTACCTGCATAGCGCCGGGCCGCTTCCACGATTCGAGCGCATTGTTCACGTTTGTCCGCAAGCCCGCGATCGAGGTCGACGCCGTCATCGCCTGCATCACGATCGGCTCTAGCTTTACAAGCGCCGCGCGCTTCTTGGCTCGGTCCTCGGCTGTGAAATTCACACGCGGGTCTTCGACGATCTTGAGCGGCTTGGTGAGTTCGGTATCACCCATTTTTATCTTGACCGTGTAGTCGCCCGGATCCACGCGGAAACCAAGGTTGGCAAATCCGCCCCCGAATCCCCCACCGCCCGGTCCGCCGCCGGCAGGAGCCTCGCCCGGCTCGCCAGCCGGCTGACCTCTCTGTGGGCCTGTGGGGCGCCAACGCATATCCCAGACATATCGGTTGATCCCCGGGACAACATTACAAACCTGGCCACCGCCGAAGCCGAATCGACCACCGCCACCGCCGCCTCCGCCGCCAAACCGGGCCGCGGGCGTCTGCGCGGGATTTGGGTTCGGGCGGGTGCAGTTGATGGTTCGAATGGTCTGACCGGTCGCGTCCTGGATCGAAATGGTCACATTCTGACGCTCAACAAGCGGCTCCTTCAGATAAAAGTCGATCATTGCGCCATTCGGAGGATTTTGTCCGTAAAAGATCTTGTCTGACGTGATGTCGCGGTTGCCCCAAGTCCGCCACATCACAGCCGGTCGCGTATCAAATAGAAACAACTTACTGTCGGTCACGTTCTGGTTGAGCTGCTCGAGCGGCGTGATTTCGTCGAGTATCCAGATCGAACGTCCGTGCGTGCCCAGGATCAGATCGTTATCCCGCGGATGGATCAGAATGTCGTCAACCGGAACGGTCGGCAGGTTCTGGCGAAAGTGGGTCCAGTGGCCGCCGCGGTCCGACGAGATGAACAGTCCGAATTCGGTCCCGAGGAACAGTAGGTTCGAGTTTCGCGGATGTTCACGGATAACGTGGACCGTGCCATCTTCGGTCTTGAGATTTGACGCGATCGACTTCCAGTTCTCGCCGAAATCCTTTGTCTCGAAGACGTAGACCTTGAAGTCGCCCATTCGATGACCGTCGAATGTTGCAAAGGCCGTACCGGCGCTCGCACGCGACGGGACAACGCGCGTCACGTAAGTGCCTTTTGGAAGGCCTGGAACTTTATCGACGACGTTTTTCCAGGTTTGCCCGTCGCGGGTGACCTGAAGATTGCCGTCGTCGGTGCCGACCCAGAGCACGTTCTTATCGAGCGGAGATTCGCCGATGGTCGTAATAGCAGGCCAATTCTCGACGCCGTCGTGCCGCGAGCGGGTATTTTTATCCGGCACTCTACCCATGATTTGCAGGGTATTACGGTCGGCGCCGGTGGTTAGGTCGGTGTTGCCGACCTTGGTCCAACTGTCGCCGCGATTTGTCGATCTGAAAAGAAAGTTGCCGCCGTAATAGATCGTGTTGTGATCAAAGGCTGAGATCATTACCGGCGAATTCCACTGAAAGCGATAATTCTTTTCGTCAAAATCCTCACGCGGGCGGATCTGTTTCGTCTCGCCGGTGACGACGTTTCGGCGGATCAGATTTCCATCCTGCGATTCGGTATAGACGATGCTTGTGTCCTGTGGGTCGGGCTGGGCGTAAAAGCCGTCGCCGCCTCCGATCGTGTACCAGTCGTCGTTGGTGATGCCGCGGGGATTGAATGACATGCTCGGTCCGCACCAGGCGTTGTTGTCCTGCAAACCGCCGCAGATCTTGTACGGCATGCCGTTATCGACGCCAAGCTCGTAAAATTGTCCGATCGGAACCGTGTTCGCATAATCCCACGTCTTGCCTCGATCGTATGTAATGTTGATCCCGCCGTCGTTACCGGTCATCAGGTGGTTCGAATCTGCCGGGTCGATCCAGATCGCGTGCGTGTCGGCATGCGGAGCGCGGGCAAAATTGCCGCTCCAGGTCTTGCCGCCGTCCTCCGAATACTGCATCGTGACGCCGCCGACCCACAGACGCTGGTCGTTGTTCGGGTCGACGCGTATCTGGCTGAAATACATCGGACGCGGGTTGCTGTTGATGTCGGCGACGCGCGTCCACGTCTCGCCTTTATCATTTGAACGATAGACGCCGCCATTTGCGTGCTCTATCAATGCATAGACGATGTTGGTGTCCTTCGGATAGATCGAGATCGCGTTGCGGCCAGTTTCTTCGAGATTTTCGGGCTTCGGATTTGCGGCAGTTTCCGGGTCATACGGCATGCCCTTCACTATCTTGGTCCAGGTCTCGCCGCCGTCGACCGATTTGTAAATTCCGCTGCCCGGTCCGCTGCCGTTAAAGCCCCAAACCGTCCGGCGCCTCTGATAGGTCGCGGCGTAGAGAATGTTCGGGCTCTGATTGTCGACCGCAATGTCGCTTGCGCCGGTGTCGTCATTGACCTTTAAGACTTGCTGCCAGGTCTTGC
This sequence comes from Pyrinomonadaceae bacterium, assembly GCA_036493385.1. Taxonomy (GTDB): domain Bacteria; phylum Acidobacteriota; class Blastocatellia; order Pyrinomonadales; family Pyrinomonadaceae; genus OLB17. Next base: position 4,094 of record DASXPW010000246.1, on the reverse strand, counting down.
CGCCGTCGGTCGTTTTATAGACGCCGCGCTCCGCGCTTGGGGCCCAAAGGTTGCCCTCGGCCGCGACCCAAACAATGTCGGGATTTGTCGGATGGACGACTATACGGGCAATATGCATCGTGCCGGCAAGGCCCATGTTCTTCCATGTCTTGCCCGCGTCGTATGACTTGTAAATTCCGTTTCCCCACGACGAACTCTGGCGGTTGTTGGCCTCGCCGGATCCGGCCCAAATAATGTCGGGGCTCGATGGCGAGATCGCGATGTCGCCGACGCCTGGGACGGACTCCTTATCAAATATGACCGACCAGGATGTGCCGCCATTGGTCGATTTCAATATTCCGGCTGCCGGGGTCGCGACGTAGATAGTTCGCGGATCGCCCGGCACGACCTCGATATCGTCAATGCGGCCGCCCATCGTCGCGGGGCCGATCTCGCGAAATTTCAGACCCGAAACCGCCGACTGAAACGCCTTGTCAGGGTCGGCCGCGGCCACCGGAGCGGGAGCCGGTGCTGCCGCAGCCGGCTTTTTGTCTTTCGACTTGTCCTTTTTGCCCTGTGCCGAAAGGACCGCCGAAAACGAAAGGATCAATAAAGTGAATAGAACGCATAAGCCCAGTCGGGCTCGGAGGTTGCTGATCATATCTGGTCCTCGATGAAGCAGTAAAATGAGTTGTTTTGGAACTTATCCTGGTCGGATGTGCTAACAATTTAGGACAGAAAACGCTGTTTGGCAACCGCGACCATATTTGCGGGCGGAAGTTTACAAATATTTACATTGCTATTTTTGTCAGAACCGCCCGCGGTAGCGGGTGGCTTAACTCGGGAAAGGGAGCCTTTGATTCAAAGTTAGCCGATTCTGCAATTCAACCACCTGCTACCGCAGGCGGTTCTGACCAAATGGGATATCCTTGCTCAGCCGGACGATCTTCATCTCCTCAGAGGCGTCGGTGCGGCAGGCGATGACCGATCTTTCTTTGTCTCCGTTTTGAATCGAGACCTGACAGAGCAGACACTCGCCGTTCCAGCAGAGGTCGGCGTTTGAGACGGCCTCGATGTCGAGGAACTGAAGGCAGCGCAGGATCGAATTGTTCTCCGGCACCTGATAGCTCTCGCCCAGTATCTCGATCTCGATCAGGCGCTCGTAAGGAGCGAACATTTCGGGAAGCGACTGCATTTCGGAGAATATCTTATCGCAGAAACGCGGCGAGTGCCTGCAAACAGCAATGAGAGTCGGTCGGCCGGCAATGTTGAGAAATGGTGCGGTAAGGAAACGCTTTGCGTCTTCTTTGCGTCCTTTGCGAGCTTTGCGTGAACCGATCTTTCTCACGCAAAGACCGCCAAGATCGCAAAGAAGCCGCAAAGAAAATCTTTACAACGTCGATTTCTCAATTCGTTCAGCAAGATTCACCCGATCAACCTCATCCTGCTAGAATAAATGAAGAGAAGGCTAACTATGTCGATCGTCATGTACGTCAAACCCGGCTGTCCGTATTGCCAGCGCGCCCGCGACCATTACAACGAAAAAGGCATCGATTTCATCGAATATGATGCCCAGAACGATCGCGCGCGACAGCGCGAGATGTTGGAATTTACGGGCGGCGATGTGACCGTTCCGGCGATCGTCGAGAACGGCAAGTACGTCCAATCGGGTTGGGGCGAACCGCCCCGCGGCTGAACGATCACAATTTCTTGAGCCGCCAGTTGGGCGGCTCTGTTAATTTAAGGTTACGGATTTTGGTTTTTAGATCGGTAGGCATAGACTAAGCAATTGTGAATACGGGCGACCCTCGTCCGATTTCGGCGATTAGCGATCTAGGTTCCGAAATCTAAAAATCCGTATGATCGGCTCACAGGTCAATCAATACAAAATTCTCGAAAAGATAGGGTCGGGCGGCCAGGGAACTGTCTATAAAGCGCTCGACACTAAGCTGCATCGTACGGTCGTTATAAAGATCCTTCCGCCCGAGCTGACGGCGAGGACCGCAAACTTCAAACGCTTTGAACGCGAGGCCCAGCTTTGCTCACAGCTCGACCACCCGAACATCTGCACGATCTACGATTTTCACGAGGCTAACGGCGTCTATTACATCGCGATGCAGTACGTCGAGGGCAAAAACGTGCGCCAGCTTGTCGCCGGCCGGCCGCTGGAATTAAGGAGCGCGTTGTCGATCGCCATCCAGGTCACTGACGCGCTTGCCTTCGCGCATTCGAAAAATATAATTCACCGTGACATCAAGGCCGGAAACGTGATGGTCACCGAGTCCGGCCAGGCGAAGATACTTGATTTTGGGCTTGCAAAGCTTCTCGAAGACGAAGTGACCGACGACCAAAAAGGTGTCGACCGCACGCAGATCACCGAGCTAGGCATTCCGTACGGCACCGCGACCTATGCCGCGCCGGAGCAGGCAAAGGGCGAACGCGCCGACGCTCGATCGGACATCTTTTCGACCGGCGTGCTGCTATACGAGATGCTCACCGGCATATGGGCGTTCCAGGGCAAAACGGTGATCGACGTCCGCCATCAGGTGCTTTACGGCACGCCAAAGCCGCTCGCCGAAATGCGGAAAGATCTGCTCCCGCCGCAGCTTCAAAAAATACTCGACAAGGCGATCGCAAAAAATCCAAAGGACCGGTATCAAAAGATCTCGCAGATGCGCGATGACCTTCGCGGCGTGCTGCAGATGATCGCGGGCGCACCGCTGATGCCGAACGACACTTTTGCTCCCGCTCACGCCGACGGCAGCGCGGTAAAACGCGCATGGAACTGGATCCGCACCCGGACGGGCTCGGAGACCTCAACAGGATTTACGCCGTCCGCCGCAAACTCGACACCGCCGTCGGCCGCGCCGGACATGACGCTGACGTCGACCGGTACGGACAAAAAAAGCATCGCGATCTTGCCGTTCAAAAATCTTAACCACGATCTGACTTCCGGGTTTTACGAGTTTGCGTTAGCTGATGCCGTGATCACCGAGCTTGCTCAGATCCGCTCGCTCGTCGTGCGGCCAAGCTCGATCATCGCTAAGTATCAGGGCAAGGATCTCGATCCGGCCGAGGCCGGCAGAGAGCTTCGCGTCGGGGCGGTCCTCTCCGCGGGATTTCTGCGGGCGGGCGACCGCCTGCGCGTAACCGCACAGTTATTGGATGTCGCCACCGGCGATATTCTCTGGAGCGACCGCATCGACGCCGAGGGCGAGGACATTCTTGCCGTTCAGGACAGCATTGCTCACCGCATTCTCGACGGTTTAAGGCTCGAGCTTTCCGACAACGAACAGGAAAAGCTCGCCCGCCGCGCGACAGACAGCGCCGCCGCCTGGGAAGAATATCTTCGCGGCCGCGATCATTTTGGCCGGTTTATTTTTCGCACGCTTTCCAAAAAGGACTGTGACGCGGCGATCCAGAATTTCAAGAACGCGATCGAGCTCGACCCGCATTTTGCCCTCGCTTACAGCGGCCTCGGCGCCTGTTACGCCAACCGCGTGATGAAGGGTATCGGCGACGCCGAGGATTACACGCTGGCCGAGACCGCGTTCAGTAAGGCATTCTTTTACGATCCGAATGTCGCCGAGGCGCGGATGCTGATGGCCATGATCTACATGGGCCGCGGCGAAAAGAAAAAGGCCCGTGCCGAGATCGAGCTGCTTCAAAAACAATTTCCAAACGACGCCGTGCTTTACTTTGTCAAGGCCGTCATGCATCGCCTCGACGGCGAGTATGATGAGTCGCTCCACGCCTGGGACAAGTTCGCTCGGCTAGACCCCGCAGCGCGAGCGGTCGCCGCTTACAACAAGGCGCGGATCTATATTTACCGGCGCGAATATGACAAGGCGATGCACGAGATCGAAAAGGGCGAAAAGGTCGAGCCCGATCACCCGATGCTCAAGATCTTTCGCTCGTGCGTCTATTATTTCGAGGGCAAGGTCGACCTGGCTCTCGACCTTATGTCGCGCGTCCTTGAGGAGCATCCGGAGATGGACGGCATCCGCCCGCTTTACGCCGAGTATCTCGCCGGCGCCGGCCGCTTCGACGAGGCCCGCGCCCAGATCACGGACGAAGCACTCGACGCTGCCCGCTCCGACCACGACACCGCGTTT
>DASXPW010000245.1:0-6582 GCA_036493385.1 Pyrinomonadaceae bacterium | reverse complement strand
GACATACGATCGACGTACAAACGACGTTGTCTCAGATACGTTTGTGCCACAGTTTAGGAGACACATGGCGGCTGTTCGGTTGTCAAAGAGCCAAACGGAGGGCAGAACATATGTTCCGCAGCCCGATATGATTATATCACGGGTGTCAAGTTATCTGGATCGGACAAAAGGCCGCGCGGGCGAGAGGCGGCCTTTTTTTGGATTCGGCGATCAACAATATCTCTCGTGGAACAATTGTACGGGGCAAGTCGGGACGTTTTCCCAGCTAGGGCACTAGGGGCAACGCAACTGGACACACCCAGGCTAAGTTGGCTTCTACCCTGGCTTGCCCCGTAGGCAATATAGCACGCCACTGAAGCAATGTTTCAGTCTACGCCAATACAAAACGAGCAGATTGTTAAAAATTGTTTGGCTAGAAGAGCACTATCAGACCGAGTCCGCCGGCAACGAGCACCGCTCCGACAATCGTTATATTTTGCCGCGCAATCGAGTTGCTGAATGTTACTTGATGAGCGTGGTACTCATGTCCCCACATCATCGCTAAGCTTCGGCCTTTGGCGAGGAGCAACCCGCCGATCGCAACCAATATCAAACCCAGGATCATTGTTGTGAACTACCTCTTTTGGAAAAAGCCGCGAAATGCCACGGCATAGCCGGCATTCCGCGGAAGAATCGATCTTAAGAGACTTTCGACCTCTCCCCTTGTCCAATGTCCCGCAAGATCGACCGAAGTGTTTGGACAAACGGCACAACGCCGTAATATTGCCGTACACAAATGAACCGGATCAGGTCTAAAATTGGTCCCAGAACGCTTATCTGCAATCGCCGTTCCTGTATGAAGCGGGAAGAAGATGATTCGCGTTTTACGGTCGCGGACGGAGAAGAGGAGACGCCGGCAGGCATCACTAATAGCGGGCAATGACATTCGCACGCGCCTAACGCTCGTCGCTTATCGTTTCGACCGACACGACGTGCCCTCGACGTTTTCGCGCGCGTCGCCAGGTGCCGATGCCTTCCCGGGCGAGAGAAATGATGGCCCCCCTGTTTGCGAAGAGGAGACGAAGCCAGGCGACTGTCCCGATCTGAGGAAAATAGATACCCCGAAAAAAGAGCCGTGCGGCAAGATGACTGATGCGTGTGTCGATCGGTGTGTCGCGGATCGATTCGATGGCGGCACGATTCCGCTCGGGGCCATAGCTGCGCGACCAGGCGGCGATCGTCTCTTTTCGCGCTTCTTCAATGGACATCTTAAGCGGCGCGTGGGCCATCACGAACTGTGCAAAATCAAGCCAGTGTTTCGGACGCTCGAGCCGCCCGCTTTTTTGCAGGCGATCGTAGAGCGGCGTCGCCGGAAACGGCGTTAATTGGCCGAAGACCGGCAAGCCCGGCGCCCAGCTCTCGATCTCGTCGACGGTCCGATCGGCAACGCCGACGGTGTCGTTGTCCATGCCGAAAATAAAGGACGTTATCGCGTAAATGTTCCGCCGCGCGAGGCCGTCCAGTATCGATTTGTAATTAGCGGGCTTGGAAAATTTCTTGTTCACATCGGCCATGTTTGCCGGGTCGATCGATTCCATGCCGATAAATATCCAACGTGCGCCGGCGTCGGCGATCAGATCGACAAGCTCATCGTCATCGAGCAGATTGGCGCTGATCTGCGCGACCCATGGAAGCTGTGCATCGGCGGCGATGATATCGCGAAGCAGGCCCTTGAGCCGTTTTTTGTTGATCGCCAGGTTGTCGTCGATAAAAAAGACGGCGACCTGTCCGCGCTCGTTCTTAGCACGCTCTTTCAGCCGCAGAAGCTCCTCAACGACGCTCTCGCTGGTTCTGAATCTGATCGAATCGCCGAAGAATCCCGTCACGGTGCAAAACTCGCAACCGTAGGGACACCCGCGACCCGTCTCAATCGGAACGACGAAGAATTTGCCCCAGCCCTGGCCAAATCTGGACATCAGCGGCCGGAGAAATTTTGGGACGAGACTGAACTGTTCGAGATCGAGCGATTCCCAAGGGATGTGCGGATACGGCTGGAGGCTCGGTTTGACATCGTTGCCTTTCGGGTCGAGCTCCGGCAGGTAAATCTCTTTTAGAGTGCCGTTGGCCGCATCCGTTACGATCTGTGGCCACGTTGCGTCGGCCTCGCCGAGAGCGACCGCGTCGGCGTGTCTTGGGCCGCCGTCTCTGCCAAGCGCCTCGTCAGGACACTCGGTCACGTGAGGGCCGCCCATTACGACCTTGATACCGGCTTCGCGAATCGCGTCGGCCACCAGGTATGCGCGGGCGACCATTCGTGTCATCGAACCGATGCCGACAAGTCCGATCTCCTCATCGCGGCAAAACTCAACGATCTCGGCGAGTGTCATCGCGCGGGCGTTTCCGTCGATAAGGACGACCTGGTGCTCGGCCGGCGTAAGGGCCTGAAGCAGAAACATCCAAAGATGCGGCATAAAATTGCGCGTTACGCCGTTGTCCGGGTTATAGAGGAGTATTTTCATTTCGCTATCCTCGGTCACGAACTGCACGGACCGCAATAATGGGTGTTCAGAAGAGAGAGAGCGACGAGGCGATCAGTCGTTCTCGGCCGCTACTTTTTCTCTTTCCGCACGCGCCGATCTCGCAATAGGCCTGTCGTAGCCCTTGCGCATCGTGAGAAATATCGAGATCAGCTTTATTCGTCGCAGGCCAGCCGAGAGTGCCGTTGCCGCTGACTCTGAGAAATGATAGTCGAATGAGTAAAGATATTGGCCGCCTGCGAGTCGTTTGCAGTTTTCTTCGGAGAGATGAAACGTGAATGCGTCGGCGTAGGTTCCAAGGCTCTCGTCCGCAAACCCGAGCTTTTCGCCCGTTGAATCGTTGAGATAAACCGGGACGTCCTTGGCCGCGCGCTCGCAGCGACCGTAAAGGTTGCCTAGCACGTGCCGACGCGAGAGGGTAAGTGGACTATAACTCATGGCTATCCGATCTTCGTTGGGGGCCTTTCGTGGGCTGCAAAAGATGACCGGCCGCGTTCAAATACGGCCGGCCCGTTAAAACAGAAATTACCAGCGGTTTCGACCGCCGCCGTAGCCGCCCCCACCGCCGTATCCACCGCCGCTGCTACGGCCGCCACCGCCGCCGCCTCGTCCGCCGCGGTCGTTGTTCTGCGGTTTGGCCTCATTGACCTTGAGCGCGCGGCCCGAGACTTCGCGGCCGTTGAGGGTCGAGATGGCTTCCTGCGCCTCGGCGCTCGATGACATTTCGACAAAGCCGAAACCGCGCGAGCGGCCGGTTTCGCGGTCCTCGATGATGTTAGCGGATGTTACAGTGCCGGACTGGCTAAACAGATCGATCAGATCCTGGTTCGTAGTATCGAAGGAAATATTTCCTACATAGAGTTTGTTTGACATTGTATTTGTTTACCTTTTCCCCAATAGGGGAAGATCTAGAGAAGCGTTTCAGACACGCGCTGACGATATCTAAAAGGATCGATCGCGGCCGGTCACTGGTATCTCGAAAAACTAACGGAGAGCCCAAACTTCTGCGTTTATTAAGGGCCTGCTCTCAACCAAATCCAGAAACCGTTCTAAAAAGGAGCGCTTCGCTTCAAGAAACGCGGAGAGTAGGTGCTGAAGCTCATATAGTGCCCTTTTATCGACCTAATTGCAAACTCAAATCGCGAACGCCCCGTTTGACGGGGGTTTCAGGTCACTGCTCGGTCTGCGGGTAGAGCAGCTCGTTGAGGCGGTGAGTGTCTAAATAGAGATCGGCCAATTCGCGCTCGGCAAGCTGCAGGCCGGCTTCGGTCATCGAGTCGTAGCGGGCAAGGATCTCCATATACGGGTCGGCTGCCATTTTCGCTTTGTAGATCTCGGCAAAACGTTTGAGGCGTTCCTTGCGCGTTGTTGCTAGTTCCATACGATTTAGATCGGGTTCACTGCGCCCCGAAAGATAAAGCGGAGTCGGCACGGAATCATCCAATCGCCAACCCCGAGAGCGCGTTGGCTTATCAGAGCACCGACGATGTTGCGACGGACCGTAGCGGCGGCGTCAAAACCGTATCGATCGCATGGATCACGCCGTTGGCTGCCTCCTGATTGCGAGCCTGCACATTGGAGTTATTTACCTTGAGGGTGCCGATGTCGGAAAACTTTAGCTCGTCACCGTTGATGGTCGGGCTGGTGCGCTGACCGCTGAAATTCGGCGCAAAAAGCCTGCCCGGCACGATGTGATACGAAAGCAATTTCCGCAGGCCGACCTGACCTTTTTCATCGATCAGCTTTTCCATCTGCTTTTCGGGTATTTTTCCAAAGGCATCGTTGGTCGGCGCAAACACCGTAAAATCCTTGCCGGTATCGAAAATCTCATTGGCGCCGGACGTTCCCATCAGGCGTGAGAACGTCGAGAACATATCGGTCTTTGCGATCGACTCGATCAGCGTTGGTTTATCGGTCATATAAGGCAGGCTCCTTTTTCGGCCGGTCGCGGCGGGCCGTGTCGATAGCTATGAAATTCAGGATGATCCGACAAATTCGGGTAGGCTGAAAAAAGAGATAGCCAGGCTCGATTCACCCTCAATCGTGGACCCATTACATGCCGAAGTCAACGGGCCGCCGGGAAATTAAATAACGCCAGACGTTGGAACGCACGCATCAAACAAGGCGTATAGTAAGAGATATAAACGCGCGGGGAGCGGCTCGATATGGTTTACGTAAATATTCCGTACGTCGTCGAAAACGACAGGCTCGATCCCGTCATGGTCGGGAAAGAGCTGGAAATTTTGACCATTAGCGAATCGGCCAAATACGACGCTTTTGCGGCGATCTATAACAAGCGGCCGAGAGGGGTAAATTTCGATAATCCGAGCGACGCCCTGCAGCTTCAGAAGGTGCTTTACCGGCTGGGAGTTCCCTACCGCCAGACACTCGAATCGGATTACAAATACGAGCTGCTGCCAAAGGCGAACTGAAAACCTTATGACGGGAAACACGAGCGGCGACTTCGAGATCAGTCAATCTGTATTGATCGAACGAATAAATGAGAGACTGACAACCGATAGTCAGGACCTGAAAGAGTCGCGCATGAGCGAGTCGCCATCTCTGGGACATTTTTACGAACATCCGGACGCGATAGCAGAGGGTCACGGCACGGCCGATCTCGAATCCATCGGTCGCGAGCTTGGAGTATTGCATCCCGACGAGACCGTAACACCTGACAATTAACCGCTTTTTTGGAGTTGGTCTCGGCTCAGTTGACCGAGGTGCGCGTGGCAATGAGGCTTCGGAGAGTGGGGACGAGATTGTGAAGGTCATTGGGCTTTGTAAGGTAAGCATCGGCGCCGGCTGCCAGCCCTTCAGCAATGTCCTCTTCGTAAGCAACAGCGGAATAAATAACTATCGGCGTGGTTTGGTCATTTGCCCTGATCTTCTTGCATAGGACATTGCCCGTCGTCCCGTCAAGCCAGTTGTCTATGACGTAGACATCGAACGTCTCGGTGGCGATGGCTGTCAGAGCATCGCCTTCATTCAGGACAGATTTGACGGTGAAATTGGGCTGAATCGCTCGAAAAAATTCAGTGATCATTTCACATGCGTCGCGGTCGTCCTCTACATAGAGAATGTTGACCGCAGGGTCATTAGTCATGATTGTTCACTAATGGGTGTTGGAATTATATCACCAGTAACCGCCAGGCGATGCAATTATTATGTGATCTTTGGTAAACGGAACTTCTGAGAATTGCGTAGGGCCTAATTCAAAGGCTCTCAAATCCCTTGTATCTCGCCCTGACAGGTATAGACTAGGTAAATATAAGAGCGGAGTCAGCGCAAGGGGGCTAAATTGGCAAAAAGAAACATTATCGTCATGGGCGGCTCGACCGGGAGCTTCGAGGTCTTTAAGACCATCGCTAACGGATTGCCTGCCGATCTTAATGCATCGATCTTTATTGTCTGGCATATGTCGGCAGACATACGCGGCGTCCTCCCCGCGGTGCTAAATCGCGTCGGACCTTTAGAAGCAATTGAACCTCGCGATGGCGACCTGATAGAAACCGGAAAGATCTATGTAGCGCGGCCTGATCATCACTTGCTGATCGATGACAGCCATATCCGCATCACACGCGGGCCAAAGGAGAATAGGTTTCGCCCGGCGATCGACCCACTGTTTCGATCTGCGGCTTACAATTACGGACCGCGGGTCATTGGAATTATTACCTCCGGCGCTCTCGACGACGGCACGTCCGGAATATGGACGATCAAACAACGGGGAGGGCTAACGATAGCGCAAGATCCTGCCGATGCCGAGATCAGCTCGATACCTGAAAGCGCTATCCAACAAGTCAAGATCGATCACATCGTGCCGGCTTCAAAAATGGCCGACCTTATCACGCGTCTCGTAAAGGAGGAAGTGGACGAGACGTCCGGAGCTTTTATGCAGAGCCAAGCTGAGAATGAAAAAACGAAAGAAGAAATACGGGTCGCGGCCGAGGAAAACTCTTTGCCGTCCGGGACGTTCGACCTCAACGAACTGACGCCGTTTACCTGCCCCGAATGCAGCGGTGTCCTCGCAAGGATCAAAGACGGCGAGCGGGTTAGATTCAGGTGT
>DASXPW010000244.1:0-9075 GCA_036493385.1 Pyrinomonadaceae bacterium | reverse complement strand
CACTGACATTAGCTTTTCCGCTGCCTTTAATTCGCAGTCGGTGAAGGTTTTTGAGTCGATCGGAAATCACGAGGTGTTGACCGAATGCATTTTGACGGGCCGAAAGGGTACCGGTGATGCGCAGGCCGACTGGATCACGATCACGCTCACCAACGCAGTCATGACGAACTACCATGCATCTTTCGCGGACGGCGGGCATGTTAGCGGCAATCTCAATTATGAGAAGATCGATATCTCGTATTGCCCCCAAAACGAGAATGGAGAGCTCGGCACCGCAGTCCCATATGCTTTCGATCAGAAAACGGGCATAAAGGCATAACGGCAGCCAGTCGTTTTCATATCGAGTGAGGCGAGAGCTTGCTCTGAAGAGCAAGCTCTTTCCCACTTCGGTTTTTGTTTGGTCTATGGCCGCTGAACGTCAGATCCGTATTACGCCGTCGGTTTTCGATCGGTTGATCGATCTAGATCCGAGGACGAGCACCGAGCCACCCAAATCGCGATCGGCCACGCTTGAGGACCTTCGCGTTTCGGTCAGACGCGATCTGGAATGGCTCCTTAGCACGCGCCAGGCTCTCTACTCGACTGAAGGACTGGACGAGGCACCGCGGTCGGTCGCATTCTATGGCGTGCCGGATTTCACGGCACTCGGTGCGATGAACCCTGAAGAATTTGGCAACTTTTCCGAGAATCTAAGGAAGGCGATCGAGTATTTCGAACCCAGGCTCTTAAATGTGGAGATCACATTCGAACCGGTCACCTCGACGGATCGCCAGATAAAATTTCGTATCGATGCTCGTCTGGATGTAGACCCCGCTCCCGAACCGATCTCGTTCGACAGCGTCATCAGTCCGGGGGAGGGCAAGATCACACTGCTGGGCGGACAGACCCGCTGATATTTCGTTTTCAAGCCGGTCTCCGGCGGCTCAATTATGCGCGACCTGCTCCTCAGCTACTACGAACGCGAGCTGATCTTCCTTCGAAGAATGGGGGCGAATTTTGCCAGGAAATATCCGAAGATCGCCGCCCGACTCTCACTCGAAGAAGAGAAGGTCGAAGATCCGCACGTCGAGAGGATGATCGAGGCGTTCGCGTTCCTCACGGGGCGCATCGGTCTCAAGCTCGACGATGAATTGCCCGAGATCACTGACTCATTCATTAACATCCTGTATCCGCATTACCTGGCACCGATCCCGTCGATGGCGATCACGCAGCTTTCATTCGGGTCGCCTCAGGATAAAGTGACAAATGCACAGGTTGTCGAAAGGGGCGTCAAGCTGAATACGCCGCCCGTTGACGGATCACCGTGCCATTTCCGAACTACCTACGACGTCGAGCTAATGCCCATCGAAGTAGAATCGGCAGCGTTAGAAGCGCCGGCACCAAAAGATTCGCGCGGAAAGTACGGAGAATGCTTTATTCGCATCAGCTTGCGTGTATTTGGGGATGCAAACCTCCATGAGATAAAAGTTGGGAAGCTGGGCGAGCCCGCCCGCTTTCTTCGCTTCTATCTCGACGGCGATCCGCAGTTGGTCTTTCCGTTGTACGAGATAATACTGAACCAGGCCACCGCGGTCGAATTTCGCGCCAAGGACGCTCCACTCGCGGGCCAGGCGATGAAAACGCTAACAAATGTGCAGCTAAAGGTGCCGGATCCCGTCATTCTTCCGGCCGATAAGACGATCCGGCAGGTGGGCTTTGCCGAGAACGAGGCGATACTGCCATATACAAAAAGGTCGTTTGCCGGCTATCGGCTCTTGTCTGAGTATTTCGCCTTTCCATATAAGTTCCTGTTTCTTGATATTTACGGGCTCGACGCGGCGGCCGCAAAAAAATTCGGCAGTCATTTTGATGTTTTGATCCATTTAAAAAATGTTACTCCGCCGGCCGCGCCGGTCACCGCCGAAACGTTCCGTTTAGGATGTACGCCGATCGTTAATCTATTTAGTAAGCTTGCCGATCCGGTTTATCTATCGCAGCGGAAGTATGAGTATCAGATCATTCCGGACATCCAACGGCAAGGGTCGACAGAGATCTACTCGGTCGATGACGTATTTACGACCGATCCCCTTACGAACCGGACACGGGAATTTTCGTCGTTCTACTCGCTCAGACACGCTTACGGTGAGCAGATGGAAAAGTCATTCTGGTACGCGGCCCGCCGGCCGTCCCAGCGGGCCGATGATGAAGGGACTGAAGTGTATTTATCGCTGGTCGATTCCAATTTCGATCCGAGATCTCCGGCGGCCGAGGTATTGAATGTTCGCGCCACCTGCACGAACCGCGACCTTCCGGCCAAGCTTCCATTCGGCGGCCGCGATAATGATCTTGAGGTCGAGGGAACTGTACTGATCTCGCGTGCTCGGATCCTGACCAAACCGACGGAGACGATCCGGCCACCGCAGCGCCGATCAGCACAATGGCGGTTAATATCACATCTGAATCTGAACTATATTTCGCTTATCTCGAGCGAGGATGAAAAACCGACCGCGCTCCAGGAAATACTGTATCTTTACAATTTCAATGACTCGTCGATCACACGCAAGCAGATCCTCGGCATAACTGGCATCGAATCGCGAAATGTCGTCCGTCAGATCGGCGGACGGGTTGGTACCGGCTTCGTGCGTGGCTTCGAGACGACACTGACCTTTGACGAGGAACAGTTTGTTGGAAGCGGTTTGTTTCTCTTTGCCTGCGTGCTTGAACGCTTTCTCGGTCTGTACTCATCGGCGAACTCATTCAACCAGATGGTCATGCGTACCGTGCAGCGTGAAGAGGTCGTTAAAAGGTTCCCGCCCAGGGCGGGTGAGCAGTTGCTGATCTGAGATGCTATTGCCGTTCGCCGCCAATTCGGCGCTCGGCAAGGTGTTTAAGATCAGATCAACCAATTGAGTTTAATTATTTTGTGTCGAAGGCACCCTTAAACCAGAGACTCCTCGATGAACCGTACGAATTCGAGTTCTTTCAGGCCGTGCGCTTGTTCGAGAAGACGTTTCCCGAACTCAAGCCGGTCGGCAAAGAGGCCTTTCCAAACGAAGAAGTGCTCCGATTTCGGTCGCACGTTTCTTTGGAATTTCCGGCGAGCGAGATCCAGGAGATTCGCGAGGTCGCCGACCCTCAGACGGACGAGCGTCGAAAGGAAATGGTGGTCAACTTCATGGGTATGGTCGGGATTAGCGGCGCACTCCCGACCCGCTATTCCGAGCTTGTCCTTGACCGTATCCGCCAGCGTGATACGACAATGTGGGAGTTTTTGGACATTTTCACGCACAGAGCGGTGTCGATGTTTTACCGCGCGTGGTGCAAGTACAGGTTCCCGATCGGCTATGAGCGCGGCAACGATAACTTTACATCGTACCTTTTCGACATCGGCGGCCTTGGGACACTGGGCCTGCGCGGTAAGATGGGGATCGACGACGAGTCGCTCCTTCCGTATCTGGGTTTGATCGCACAAAAGCCGCATTCGGCTAACGCCGTCGAGAATTTACTAGGAGATTTTTTTCAAGTTCCGGCTAAAATGATCCAGTTTTTCGGTCAGTGGCTTGATCTGGACGAGGCGGACCAGACGAAACTCGGGGTTGCGAATTCGCGACTTGGCACGAGCGCTATAATAGGTACCCGAATTTGGGATCAGCAGTCGAAATTCCGACTCCGGCTCGGCCCGCTGTTATTCGCGGCTTATCAGGCGTTTTTACCTAGCGGGTCAGCCTATCGAGCGCTGAAGTCCATTACAAAATTTATGGTCGGTGAAGAGTTCGATTTTGATGTTCAGCTCACTTTGATGGCAAAGCAAGTGCCCGGCCTTGTTTTGACGACGCGGGCTGTGCGCCGGCCCATGCTTGGCTGGACAAGCTGGCTTAAGACCATGCCATTAGAAGCTGATGCCGATCAGCTCGTGCTGGAATTGGCTAAATAATCCTTATCTAAGAATATGAACAGGATCGGATTTGACGATAACACAAATAGATAGAAACTTGGATCTTGGTCCAATAAGGGAGAAGAGTTATGAACGTAAACTTAAAATCGTTGGTTGGCAGATTGAACGATGTTTGCCGAAATGCGCTTGAAAGCGCGGCCGGGCTTTGCCTTTCACGCACGAACTATGACGTCGAGATCGAGCATGTGCTATATAAACTTCTTGAGGAAAACGATACCGACCTGACAAAGATCTGTAAGCAGTACGAAGTTAACATCGATCGGCTGACCAAGGACGTCACGGTTGCGATCGATAGGCTGAAATCGGGTAACTCACGCACACCCGGCTTAAGCGACCGGATACCGCAATGGTTTCAGGATGCGTGGCTGCTCGCATCAGTTGATTTCGGTGCCGCACGGGTCCGGTCCGGTCATATGATCCTGGCCCTGCTCTCAACCGCAAGCCTCGCGCGGATCGCTCGAGATATTTCTAAGGAATTCGATCATATTTCAGTCGAGTCGCTTCAGGCCAAGCTGCCTGAGATAACCGCCGACTCGAGCGAAGCCCGCGATGCAGTCGCACTCGGTGAGACTGCCCGCGGTTCGGATGGGGCGCCGGTCGCCACCGGAGTTCCCGGCAAGACAAAGTCGCTTGACCAGTACACCGAAGATCTCACAGCGAAGGCGCGTGCTGGCAAGATCGATCCAGTTCTCGGTCGCGACTTTGAGATCCGTCAGATCGTCGATATCCTTACCCGTCGACGCCAGAACAACCCGATCCTCACGGGCGAGGCCGGTGTTGGTAAGACGGCCGTTGTCGAGGGGTTTGCTAACCGCATCGCCGCCGGCGACGTGCCTGAGCCATTGAAGAACGTCGCGGTCAGAACGCTCGATCTCGGACTGCTTCAGGCCGGTGCGGGCATCAAGGGCGAGTTTGAAAACCGTCTCAAATCGGTTATCGATGAGGTCAAATCATCGCCGCAGCCGATAATTATGTTTATCGACGAGGCCCACACCATGATCGGTGCCGGCGGTCAGGCCGGTCAGAACGACGCGGCAAATCTTTTAAAACCTGCTCTTGCCAGAGGCGAACTCCGAACTATCGCAGCGACTACGTGGGCCGAATACAAGAAGTATTTTGAGAAAGATGCCGCGCTGGCTCGCCGCTTTCAGGTGGTCAAGGTCGAAGAGCCTGATGAAGAAAAAGGTATCGACATGATGCGTGGAATCGCGCCGAAAATGGAGGAGCATCATAACGTTCGCATTCTTGACGAGGCGATCGTGGACTGCGTAAAGCTTTCACATCGATACATCACCGGCCGTCAGTTGCCGGACAAGAGCGTTTCGGTTCTCGACACCGCATGCGCCAAAGTTGCCATCGGTCAGGGCGCGACACCCGCCTCCATCGAGGACGCAGCACACCGTATACAGAACCTTACAGCCGAGATCGACGCTCTCGAGCGCGAGCAGGTCACGGGAGCCGGACATGACGAACGGCTTAACGAGCTGAAGGCGAAGCGGTCCACCACGGACGCGGAACTTGCGAAATTACAGGAGCAATGGGAAAAGGAGAAGGCCCTGACCGATCAAATACGTAATATCAGGATCAAGCTCGAAATGTCGCGGCTCGACAACAGAGTAGCCCCCGCAACTAACGGAAGCAATGGCGGCGGCGTTGCCGCGGCCGCTCCAGCCGAACCCGCCGAGGTAGCTGCCGCCGCCACGGCCGAAAGTCCCACGACGGTGGGGGACGCGGTTGCGACCGCTCCGGCGATTGCCGAGCCGGTCGTTGATACCACGTTTTTGAAATCTGAGCTCAAGCGTCTCAATACCGAATTGAAGGAAATTCAAGGTGAGGACCCGCTCATGCAGCCGGTCGTGAATGGCCAGACCGTCGCCGAAGTTATTTCGGGATGGACCGGAATTCCGGTGGGTAAAATGGTATCCGACGAGATCAACGCCGTGCTTAGTCTGCATGAAAAACTCGCCGAGCGCGTCATTGGTCAGAATCACGCTCTCGAAGCGATATCCCAGCGAATTCGAACGTCGCGAGCGGGACTGACTGACCCCAAACGTCCGATCGGCGTCTTTCTTCTGGTTGGAACGTCCGGTGTCGGTAAGACCGAAACGGCGCTTGCCCTCGCCGACACACTCTATGGCGGAGAGCGCAATCTGATCTCGATCAACATGAGCGAATATCAGGAAGCTCACACGGTGTCGAGTCTTAAAGGCTCGCCTCCGGGATATGTCGGCTATGGTGAAGGTGGCGTCTTGACCGAGGCCGTTCGCCGCAAGCCTTATTCCGTCGTACTGCTTGACGAGGTTGAAAAGGCGCATCCCGATGTCATGGAGTTGTTCTTCCAGGTCTTTGACAAAGGCCTTCTGGAGGACGGCGAAGGCCGTGAGATCGATTTTAAGAACTGCGTCATCTTGTTGACATCTAACGTCGGTACGGACACGATCATGAAATTATGTGCCGACCCGGATACTAAGCCCGAGCCGGAAGGTATTCTCGAGGCGATCAAACCGGAACTGCAAAAGGCATTTAAGCCGGCCCTGCTTGGCCGAATGGTTACCGTCCCGTTCTATCCGATCTCCGACGATATTTTGCGGATCATCATCCGGCTCCAGCTCGGCAAGATCGAAAAGCGGATCGCGGAAAATCATAATGCCCAGTTCACCTACGACGACGTGCTTATCGACACGATCGCCAAGCGCTGCACTGATGTCGATTCCGGCGCCCGGAATATCTATAACATCCTTACCGGCACGCTGCTGCCTGAAATGAGCGGCGAGGTCCTGTCCAGAATGGCGGCCGGGGAGGGAATAAAGAAAGTTCACGTAACGAGTGCGGATGACGGCTCGTTCAAGTACGATATCGCGTAATAAACCGGGCCGTATTGGGTTTCCGGTAGCAGGCTCCGAAAACTCTGAATGACGGCGAATTTGCAAGAAGCGACCGAGACTGGTTAGGATTGTGCAATTTTAACGGTCTCGGCCCGTCTTATAAGCGATATGGCGCTTCGGTCAAGACATATCCGACCGGGATGCGAAAGAATCTGGTTTGCCGGAGAGTTTGGCGGCTGTTGCTCCGGCTGACATCGCAGGGGAAAAATTGTGGACGACTTTACACAAGCAGGCAGGTTGATGGAGCTTTTTACTCCGTTAGGCAAGGATCAGCTTCTGATCCGGAGCCTTGAGGTGTCCGAAGGCCTCTCTCGACTTTTCGAGATGCATGTGGAGATCTTACATGACAACGCGAAACCGCTGAAGGCAAGCGATATACTCGGCAAGCCGATCACTATCGTCTTGAATCAAAATCCTTCAACGGAAAAATATCGCTATTTCAGTGGGATAGTGAACCGTCTATCGCAAGGTGACACCGTCGAGAGGTTCTCAATGTACTATCTAACGGTCGTCCCGCATGTATGGCTCTTGACCCAGCGAAAACAAAGCCGGATCTTTATGGATATGTCGGTCCCCGACATTCTCCACAAAGTTTTGGATGGATTTACGCTCAAGGTGAACCTTGGCGGGACCTACAAGCCTCGAACCTATTGTGTTCAGTACAATGAGACCGATTGGGATTTCGCCTCGCGGCTAATGGAGGAGGAGGGGATCTTTTATTATTTTGTCCATGAGGACGGTACCGACAAACTCCTTTTGGGCGACGCTCCGTCACACCATTTTCCCTGTCCAGGAAGGTCGGAATATACCTTTCGATCCTGGAGAACGGCCGGTCAGGACTTTGACGACAACCCTGTCCTTTCCTGGTCTAGCGATTTTCAGCTTCAAACCGGAAAGACAACGTTTTGGGATCATAATTTTCAGATACCCGCACAGAATTTCAAGGTTGAGCAGGAGGGCGGATTCCCCGCCGGTGAGAGCCATACGCTCGAGTCCTACGTGTATCCGGGTGGCTATGCCAAAAAGTATGACGGCATCGACGCCACCGGCGGCGAGAAGGCATCAGATCTGCAAAATATCTTTGAGGAACGAACGCTTGTCGGAAAAAATGTAAAGGACGCGATCGACTCGACCTACTCAGTTTCAAGAGGCACCTCGGCCGCATCTTTATTCACGCCGGGGTATAAATTCACACTGTCAAAACACCCCAGCGCCGATGTTGATGGCCAGTACGTGCTGACATCGGTTCTACATTCCGTAAAACAGAGCCCTGATTACGCCAGCAATGAGCCGACGTCGGATGCATACACGAATTCTTTTGAATGCATCCCGTACGCAAAAAAGGACGCTCCGCCTTTCCGGCCGCGGCGTCAGACGCCTCGCCCGATAATTTACGGGACCCAGACCGCGACCGTTGTCGGAAAGGACGGAGACGAGATCTCGACCGACAAGTATGGGCGGGTGAAGGTCCAGTTTCACTGGGACCGCTATGGGAAGGACGATCTGGGAAGCTCGGCGTGGGTCCGGGTCGCTCAATCGTGGGCGAGCAATAAATGGGGCTCGATGTTCATCCCGCGTATTGGAATGGAAGTGGTCGTGCAGTTTCTCGAAGGCGACCCTGACCAGCCGATCATAACCGGCTGCGTTTACAACGCCGGTGCAATGCCGCCATATGACCTGCCGGACAATAAGACGCGTTCTACGATCAAGACAAACTCGACCCCGGGTGGTGGCGGGTTTAATGAGTTGCGTTTTGAGGACAAAGCCGGCTCGGAACAGATCTTTATCCACGCTCAAAAGGATGAGGACATCAAGGTGCTGAATGACTGTAAGGAGTCCGTGGATAACGATCGACATTTGACCGTCGGCACCAACCAGTATGAACTGGTCAAGAGCGACAAGCATATGCACGTGACCGGCGACCATAAGGAAAAGGTCGACGGCTCGATCTCGAGACACGCGCAAGGTACGATCCAGGAAAAGACCGACCAGAGATATGCAATGGACGCCGCCATGCAGGTGCATATCAAGGCTGGAATGACCTGTATCATCGAAGCGGGGGCACAACTGTCGTTGAAGGTAGGCGGCAGTTTCATAGATCTTAATCCCGGCGTCGTGACGATTTCGGGCGCGATGGTCATGATCAATAGTGGTGGCTCGGCCGGCTCAGGCTCAGGCTCGAGTCCTGACTCGCCAACCGACGCGAAACCGTCTGATGATGACAAGGCCGGCGAGGCTGTAAAGCTGCCGTCGCCG
>DASXPW010000243.1:0-4785 GCA_036493385.1 Pyrinomonadaceae bacterium | reverse complement strand
AAAAAATCTGGCCGACGTTTTGAAACAGGCTGAGGAACTCTTAAGATAGTGTACCGCCAGCGTCCCGCTGGCTGAGACGGCGGCGTCTCGCCGCCGATGTGAGACCGGGACGGTCTCACGACAGCCACCGAGACGGTGGCGTTACGATAATGGAAAAAACCTTCGAAGCATCTCTCAATCAGCTAGAGACCATCGTCAAAAAGCTCGAGGACGGTGATCTGCCGCTGGAAGAAAGCTTGAAGCTTTTTGAAAAGGGCGTCGCACTTTCGCGTGAATGTCGTGAACGTCTGACAGAGGCCGAGCGGCGGATCGAGATATTGGTCAAAGATTCGGAAGGCAAGCCTGCTGTTTCGGAGCTTGATCCATCGACTCTGCGGGAAGCGAAGTCG
Organism: Pyrinomonadaceae bacterium; assembly: GCA_036493385.1. GTDB lineage: Bacteria > Acidobacteriota > Blastocatellia > Pyrinomonadales > Pyrinomonadaceae > OLB17. Next base: position 4,396 of record DASXPW010000243.1, on the reverse strand, counting down.
GGCAACGGGGCAAAACGGATCGTTTTCAACGAGGCAGACGACGATCAGCCGTTTTAGAAATTCTTCACTAGGAGCAGAATTGGAGAGACGATCTACTAGGTCGTTTTTTCTGTGTCTTCATTCTGTGAATTCTGCGTTCAATTCTTGAAATGATCAAGAAATGACCACAGAACACACAGACCAAAACCCAATGACCGAAGATCGAATCGGCCTTTCGAGCATCTTCATTAATTGGCGCAATGTAATGAAACTATGGCTTATCCGTCGGCGGCTTCACAACCAGCTTCTTTTCAAGAAGCGAGCACGCCTCGAACGCCCCGGTCGGATCGACAGCGACATTATCGACCTGGATGTTCGTTATTTTGCCGTCCTTGTCGACGACGAATGTTGCGCGGCGGCCGTAACCGCTCTTTTCGCTAAATAGTCCGTAGTCTTTTGTCGCCGTGCGGCCCCAGTCCGAAAGCATCGAAACCGTCGGAACGCTGATCTCTTTGCCAAAGGCCTTTAGCGACGGAATGGCATCCATGCTGATGCCGAAAACCTTTGTGTTTGCTGCGTCGAATTTGGCGATATCAGCCTGATACGCCTGCATTTCCTTCGTTCAGCCGCCGGTAAAGGCGAGCACAAAAAACGCTAGAACGACGTTATTCTTGCCACGAAAATCGCTGAGTTTGACGCGGCCGCCGGCCGTGCTGGGCAGGTTGAAATCCGGCGCCATGTCACCGACCTTTAGGGCCAGCGGCGGCGGAGTAGGCGGCGACGCCTGGCTAAAAGCAGAGACCGCAAACGCGGATATAATTCCAAAAATAACAATCAGTCGCTTCATGAAAAATTCTCCGATAAATTGCAACGCCTGGTCAGAAAACGCTGAGCCCTCATTCACGTGCGGGCTACTGACACCTAAGAGATTATCGTCGAGAGGTAAAGATTCTCAAAATGTACCAGAACAAAAGAGCCACACTTGCGAACAACACCATCGCCGCTGCGACATGCTGATCGGTTCGAAAGCGATGCAGCACATTCGACGTTTGATACAGGATCGCCGTCCCCGCAAATGCGACCATCACGAACGCAAAGACACTCCCGAGCGTAAACCCGAACAAGATGCTCGCGACGATAAATCCAAGTGCCGCAAAACCGCCAATCGAAAGTATTGGCCCAAGAAAGGAAAAGTCCGACCGCGTCAGAAAGACTGTAGCGGTGATCCCAAGAAATAGTCCGAGCGTAACGATGCCGGCCTTTAAGATAACGGCAGATTCGTTCGCATAGTACATCGCGAGAAACAACAGCGGCACGAATATAATAGCTTCGGCGATAACGTATATGCCCAAGCCGAGATACTGGATCGCAGTTGACGTCTCAGACACGGCCCATTTATTCGCGATGAACGAAACGAGCATGAAGAGGCCAAGCACCATCAGCCAGCCAATCCCGCCGCTGGCAAATATGACATTTGCGATCGCATATGCTCCGCCGCTTGCAAACAAAAATGCCTCGACGAGAATGAACGCGCCGATCGCTGCCGCAAGCAGCATATAGGTGCGTCGGATGAATTGAGCGCGATCTGCCGGCATCGCATTTGCCGCCGAATTTCCAAATGTAGAAGTAAAGTTTTCCATAGCCTTTATCTATATACGATATCTATGCCGGAACGGTTCTAGATCGGGTTTGGGCCCTTGCCTCTGAGACTGTCGACACTCCAGATGCCCGAACCCCGCGCCGCCATGTACAAAAACAAAAAGCAAAGCACCAACGGCTCGCCGCCGCCATTCGTTTGCGGCCAAAATCCCTTTGACTGAAAGGCGAGAAAATATGCAACAGCCATCTCGCCGCTGGCTATGAATGCCGCCAACCCGGTGAACAGGCCGACCAGGATCATCGCACCGGTGATGACTTCGATAATGGCGGCCGCAAGGAGCAATCCGCTCAAAGCCCCTCCGCCGCCCATCCCGGCCGGCATCGGTGGATAACCAAAGAGCTTTTGCGTCCCGTGGAGCAGAAACAACAAGCCAACCACTATCCGCAAGATCGCGTATATGTATGTCGAATATCGGCCGAGATATAGGTCCATTCGAGTCGCCTCCCTGGGATCGGTTTCCGAAGATTATAACCTAAACGACCGTAGAAAAGCAGGTGAACAACCGAAAGAAGGCAGCCGGTCGGACGGCCTCAGGATCATTCTGCTTTGCCGGCGGCAGCCATCGGCTCCGGTGGCCGAGCCGGAAGCTCTGTCGCGGCCGAACGTTTGAGACTGGCGGACAGAAACTCGCGTATAAGCGCGATCTCGCGTGGCAGCCGGTCGCCGAGTTTATCAAGAAACTCGCCCTGCATCTCGATCTCCTTCAGCCAGAGATCGCGGTCGACGCTCATAACAGCGTCAAATTGCTCGCGGCTGAAATTGAGCCCTCGCCAATCCACGTCGATGAATGACGGCATCAGCCCCAGCGGCGTCTGACGCGCCCGGGCGCGGCCGCGAGCACGTTCGACGATCCACTTCAGAACGCGCATATTTTCTCCGTAGCCCGGCCAGATGAACTTGCCATTCTCGTCCTTTCGAAACCAATTTACCGAAAAGATCGGCGGCGGGTCCGGCAAACTCGAACCGAAATCGAGCCAGTGGGCAAAATAATCGCCCATGTTGTAGCCGCAGAACGGAAGCATCGCGAACGGATCGCGCCGCACCTCACCGATCTTGCCAAAGGCGGCCGCTGTTCTTTCCGATCCCATTGTTGCCGCCGAATACACGCCAAATGCCCAACTGAATGACTGTTGAATGAGAGGCACGACGGAATTTCGTCGTCCGCCGAATACAAATGCTGAGACGGGTACGCCTTTGGGATCGTCAAATTTCTCATCGACGACCGGGCACTGCGTTATCGGCGCGGTAAATCGAGCGTTCGGGTGCGCGGCAGGGTGGTCTGCGGCCGGCGTCCAGTCGTTTCCTTGCCAGTCGATGGCGTGCGGAGGAGCCTCGCCATCCATGCCTTCCCACCAAATATCGCCGTCATCTTTTAAAGCGACGTTCGTAAAGATCGCGTTTTCGCGGACCGACTCCATCGCATTCGGATTCGTTTTGTAGTTGGTACCCGGGGCGACGCCGAAGAACCCGAATTCAGGATTGATAGCCCGCAGATCGCCATTCTCGTCAGGCTTGATCCATGCGATATCGTCGCCGACAGTGGTTATCTCCCATCCTTCCTCAAGGAATGGTTTCGGCGGGATGAGCATGGCGAAATTCGTTTTGCCGCAGGCCGATGGAAACGCCGCGCAGACATAATCCTTTTGACCATCAGGTGATTTAACACCGACGATCAACATATGCTCAGCGAGCCAGCCTTCTTTCCGTCCAAGCGTTGAAGCGATACGAAGCGCAAGACATTTCTTACCGAGAAGCGCGTTGCCGCCATAACCCGAGCCGTAGCTCCAGATAAGTTTTTCTTCGGGAAAATGGACGATATATTTATTCTTCTGGTCAGGCGAGCATGGCCACGCGACATCCTCTTGCCCTTCTACGAGCGGCATTCCTACCGAATGGAGACAATGGACGAATTCGGCGTCGCCAAGCGCCTTGATCGCTCGTTCGCCCATTCGCGTCATCAGCTTCATATTGACTGCGACGTACGGCGAATCGGTGACCTGAACTCCAAATTGAGAGATCGGCGAGCCGATCGGGCCCATGCAGAAGGGAACAACGTACATCGTCCGCCCGCCCATCGAGCCTTCAAATTTTTCGGTCAGAGCGCTCTTGATCTCCGACGGCTCCATCCAATTGTTCGTCGGACCGGCGTCGATCTTCTCTTTTGAGCAGATGTAGGTGCGGTCCTCGACCCTCGCGACGTCCGACGGGTGAGATCTAGCAAGATACGAGTTCGGGCGCTTTTGCTCATTGAGCCGGGTGAAGGTGCCTCGGACAACCATCTCCTGACAGATCCGGTCGTACTCTTCATCTGAGCCATCACACCAGTAAACCGAGTCTGGTTTACACAGAGCCGCCATTTCCGTGACCCATCGCGTGAGTTCCTTGTTGGTGACGTGTGGCGGGATATTAATGTCGGTCATAGATCATCTTGGGCTATAACTGCAAATTGGCATTATGCGGTAGGCGACTAACAACTTCGCTTATCGACTATATTTAATTAGCTTATCACATCATAACTAATTCTTGTGTGACATCGCGACCCCGGAATCCTTATGAAAGATATTAGTATGACTGATCAATACCGGTTCAAGTGATCAGTTGTGCTCACACCTTCCCGGCTCATGCGAGACCGCCCGGAGCAGCGGGCGGCTCAGTTGCGGGAAACGCGGTTTCGGACACTCTCGTGCGGTATTGGACCAACGTGTGACCAACGACCGTCGCGATGATCACGAGCCCGCCGATCATGGCCCAGCCCGA
>DASXPW010000242.1:0-5705 GCA_036493385.1 Pyrinomonadaceae bacterium | reverse complement strand
CAGACCAATGCACTGAAGAGGCGAAATGGGTACACAATGAATGCTCCTGAAGCTTAGAAATGATCGATGCACGACTGCAGGAATTATGCGGTCTTTTTGGCAATTTTCCAAACGCTCACGCGGGTTGATAGAGGTGGCTTTTCGATCACATTGGGCATAGGGTCCAGAGACGAAGTTCACAAAGCATCCGGTTTGGTTGAAACTGTGGAAAAATGCGACAATCGGCACTTATGTCGGCCGATGATCTCATACAAAATGTCCTCTCCGGCGAGCCGAGAGCTGTCGCCCGGGCCATTTCACGGATCGAGAACCAGTCGGCCGATGCAGCGGCGATAATGAAGGCCATTTTTCCGCGAGCAGGCCGCGCGATGGTCATCGGCATAACCGGCGCGCCCGGCGCGGGGAAGTCTTCGCTCGTAGATAAGCTAGCGCTGCACTACAAAGAAAACGGACAGAAGATCGGTATCGTCTGCATCGACCCGTCGAGCCCGTTTTCGGGCGGTGCGATCCTAGGCGATCGGATCCGGATGTCAGCTCTGGGCACGCAGCCGAACATTTTTATCCGCTCGATGGCGACGAGAGGAAACCTGGGTGGCCTGTCGCGGGCGACCGTCGACGCGGTGACCATTCTCGACGCGGCGGGGTTCGACAAGGTGATCGTTGAGACGGTCGGCGTCGGCCAGGACGAGGTCGAGATCGTAAAGACGGCCGATGTCTCGGTCGTCATACTCGTGCCGGGCATGGGCGACGACATCCAGGCAATAAAGGCCGGCATTATGGAGATCGGCGACGTTTTCGTGATCAACAAATCCGACCGCGAGGGGGTTTTGCGAACGCAGAAAGAACTCGAGGCCCTCCTCAGCCTCGCTCACCGGCCGGATATGTGGAACCCCCCGATCGTCAAGACCATCGCAACCGAAAGCCGCGGGATCGAAGATCTGGCCACCGCCATTGACAGTTATTGGAAGTTTCAAAATGAGGTGGACACGGGCCGCGACCGCCGGAAAGCCATCGCACGCTGGCGGCTTTTGGAATTGTTACAGGAACGGCTGCTGTCGGATCTATTGAGGCAGAACGGAACCGCTGAAAAGCTAGAGGAATTGGCCGCCGAAGTCGCGGAGAAACGCAGTGATCCGTATTCGGCGGTCGACCAACTCGTGAGAAAGGTCCGGGGTTAGCTAGCGCATCATAAACAGACCTAGAATATCGCCCTTACTTCGTGCGGGCTTCTGCAACGTCTGAGCAGGCGCATTATATGAAGATAAACCATCTCGGCATCGCAACCAAGAGCATCGACGAGGCGCTGAAATTTTGGACAGATTCGCTTGGTTTGGAAAGCGTCCATACCGAGACGGTTGCCGATCAGAAGGTCCGCGTCGCGATGCTGCCGCTTGGTGAGAGCCGGATCGAGCTTTTGGAGCCGACAAGTGACGACTCGCCGATCAGCAAATTTCTCGAAAAGCGGGGTGGCGGCATCCACCATATCGCTGTCGAAGTCGATGATATCGCTTCGAGCCTTCGGCAAATGGAGGACGCAGGCGTTCGTCTAATTGATGAGGCGCCAAGGGTTGGGGCCGAGGGATGCCTGGTTGCATTTGTTCACCCTTCGTCCACTGGCGGCGTGCTGCTCGAATTGGTGCAAACTCACCAATAACGGCTTGCATCGTAGCTGTTTGCGGCCCGTTTTGATATGATTGCCGTTTCGCATAAACGAGCATGTTTTCATTGGGCCGTTTGAGTCTGAGAAGTGAGGAATTCAAAAATTGAGCAATCTAGTTAAAGGATTGATTCTGGTCGGTATAGTCCTGGCCATCGGCGCGGGCCTGGTCGTCTGGAAGAAAAAGGCAGGCGGCGGTGATGAAAACTATAGCAGCATCAGCAAACGCGAGATCGAGCTTTTGTTGGCCGATGTGGCGACCAGGAACCCGGCGGGCCTCAAGCGGTTTGCCCAGGACCCTGACATGAAGCAAAAGCAGCTCGAGAGCCTGAAGCAGTTGATGGCTTTTGCTGTCGAAGCACAAAAGGCAGGGCTGGCGTCCGACCCGAACAACCGCGAAGAGCTGCAGAACATCCGCGCCCAGATCGAGGCAAGCGAATACGACCAAAAGATCAATGCACAGAAAGGCGCTAACATGCCGCAATTCAGCTTTATAACTGAAGATCAGGTCAATCAGTTTTGGGGTGAAGATCAGAATTCAAAGTCCGGTCCGGGGTACTTTGCCGCCTTCCTTGACAAGATCGGACTCGAAGGCACCGCCGAGAGCCGAACGCACGAAGCCGAGTTTGACAAGTTTTTTAATAGCCTGATCGAGCTGCGTAAGGCCAACGATCCCGAGGGAAAGGCCCCTGAAGTAACTGATGACGATCGCAAGCGTACGCACGACGCTTTTGCAAAGATCAAGATCTATCAGAAGGAGTACGAGGACAAGGCGAAGGCAGGACAGCTCGATAAGGATTTTGTCGACACGGTCAATTTGCAGATCAAATTGCAGCAGGCCCAATTTTTGGCGGGCTTGTATTCAAAAAATGTCGGCGAAAAAATAAAGGCGACGGACAAGGACATTGCCGATTATATCTCTCAGCATCCCGAACTCGACCCGAAGGATAAAAAAGCCAAGGCTGAAGAAATACTCCAGCGCGCAAAGAATGGCGAGGATTTTGCGACCTTAGCTAACGAGAATACAGAAGACCCGGGCAACAAGAATCCGAAAGGCGAGCCCCAGGGTGGACTTTACGCCAACGTGCAAAAGGGCCAGATGGTAAAGCCGTTTGAGGACGCAGCGCTTTCGCTGCAGCCGGGGCAGATCTTTCCCAATGTTGTCGAGAGCGACTTTGGCTATCACATTATCAAGCTCGAGAAAAAGACCGACACGACCGACCCGAAAGGCCAACCGAGTGTGACATACGACGTCCGTCATATTCTCATCGCGACCACCTACACTGACCCAAATAATCCGATGGGGCGGCCGATACCGGTCAAAGAATACGTCCGGCAAAAGATCGAGTCGGACCGCGAAAAACAGATGATCGATGATGTCGTTGCTAAAAGCGGCGTGACCGTGGCGCAGGATTTCGATATCCCGCAGGTGACGGACCAGCAGATACAAGAAGCGATGAAGCAACAGCAGCAACAAATGGCGAATCCGGATGATGAGGATGGCCCGCCCCCGCCCTCAGCAGCGGACGATAAGAAAAAGGATGCCAAAAAGACAAAATAACGGCGTCTGAAAGATGTTATAAAAGGACAGTGTTGACGCATTGTCCTTTTTCTTTTGTGACTACAAATGCTATTCGGCGACTATCGATTTGAGGTGATTCCGGATACCGAATTTAGGCTGGACGGCGGAGCGATGTTCGGCGTTGTCCCGCGCGTATTGTGGGAACGCGTTTGCCCGCCGGATGAGCTAAACCGCATCCGAATGAATATGAACTGCGTCTTTATCGACACCGGTAAAGACAAGATCGTCATCGAAACCGGCATCGGCGAAAAATGGACCGATAAGCAAACGCAGATGTATGGCATCACTCGTGAGCGGTCATTTGCCGAGTCGCTTTTTGAGATCGCGGGCTGTAAGCCGGAAGATATTTCGATCGTCGTCAATACCCACCTTCATTTTGATCACGCCGGGGGAAATACTTTCTGGAGGGACGAGGGCGGAGCGATGAAGGATGACTCTGCCGATGCTTCAATCCATCGATCATCCTTCATCCCTTATCCCTCGTTCGTGAACGCCCGCTATCTCGTCGCAAGGGCTGAGTTTGACCATGCCGAGGCGCCGCATGAACGCGATCGCGCAAGTTATCTACCGGAAAATTGGCACCCCGTTCAGGCGACCGGGCAACTCGAACTAATGCCAGACGAATATGAGGTTGTTGACGGTCTGTCCTTGCAACAGGTCCGCGGTCATTCAGAGACGATGCAAACCTGGAAGCTCGCCCGCGGCGGTGAGACGGTCTACGGCTTTGCCGACCTGATCCCGATGAAGCACCATCTGCCAATGGCCTGGGTTGCCGGATTCGATCTTTATCCGACCGAGACTCTGGCGTTCAAAAAACAGATCCTTCCGCAAGCCGTTCGTGAAAATTGGATGTGCCTGTTTTACCATGACATCGATACGCCGCTTTGCCGATTGTCGGCTGATGAAAATAAAATAAAAGCAGTTCCTGTGAACAACTGATCTGGATGGAAAAAATCGAAATCGGAATTATCGGCGGCAGCGGTCTGTATCAGATGCCGGAGCTGCAAAACGTACGGCATGAGACGGTCGAGACCCCGTTCGGATCGCCGTCGGACGCATTCGTTATCGGTGAATTGGAAGGCGTGACGGTTGCCTTTCTTCCGCGGCATGGACGCGGTCATAGGCTGCTGCCGACCGAGCTGCCTTTTCGGGCGAACATCTACGCGATGAAGCTGTTAGGTGTCGAATACATCTTGTCGGTGTCGGCCGTTGGCTCGCTGCAGGAGCAATATAAGCCGACTGACATGGTCATTCCCGATCAGTTTTTCGACCGGACGCGCGGTCGGACAAAAGAATCGACTTTTTTTGGCGAAGGCATCGTCGGCCACGTCACATTCGCGCATCCGGTCTGTAATGAGCTTGGCGATATTTTGGAAGCGTCTTGCAAAACGGTCGGTGTCACCACTCATCGCGGCGGCACGTATATCTGCATGGAAGGTCCGGCGTTCTCAACCAAGGCCGAATCAAATGTCTATCGTCAATGGGGAATGGACGTCATCGGCATGACCAATCTGCAGGAGGCAAAGCTCGCCCGCGAGGCTGAGATCGCCTATGCGACGCTTGCGCTTGTCACGGACTATGACTGCTGGCACGAGGGTCACGACGACGTCACGGTCAATATCGTGATCGAATATCTGAACAAAAACGTCCGAAACGCTCAACTTATTCTGAAAGATGCCGTGCAGCGTGTCACACGAAAAGAAACGCCGAACCAATACCGCGATGCGATCAAGAATGCGATCTTTACGTCGCCGGATCTATGGCCGGACGAGACGTTTAAGAAATTGGAAACGATCATAGGGAAATACAGGTAAGTGTTACGCGCTTGGCCTGCGACGTTGTTTAAGTAAGTTACATAAGAAAACTATTCGCTGCCCCTAATCATCTTTAGTTTGTTATGAGACGTGTTTTAATCAGTTTCCTGCTCGCCTTATCTATAGTAATTCTTTGCAGTTCGTTTGCGACGGCGCAGCGAAATGTCACGCCAGCAATCGATCGCGATCCGGTGTTAGAGGCCGACGCAAAGCATAATCTCGATGTCGCGAGGCAGGCGTTTCTTCCGCTCAAAAAGGCCTATAAACAGGTCCTGCTGCGGTTTGACGAGACGTACGCGGCCTATCCCGAATTTTCGCAGATGGACGAGTTTCTATACATGGCGGGCATGAGCAGTTATTACCTCTCGGAAAACAAAGGCAAGCAGAAAGTCGACATAAAGTCCGAAAAAGATATGAAGCGATTCGCGCCTGAGAAACTTCGAGAAGACGCCGTGGCCTATCTCTCGATGCTCGTCGACAAATATCCGCAAAGCAAGTTCAAGCCAGACGCCGAAAAAGCTCTGTCAGAGATCAAAACCGCGAAACAGTAGCCTCCGTGATCGAGCTGATAAAAAGGCTGTTCGAATATGATAATTGGGCGATCGAGCGCGAGCTGAACGCGCTCGAGAGCGTCCGTGATCCCGACGCATTG
>DASXPW010000241.1:0-4709 GCA_036493385.1 Pyrinomonadaceae bacterium | reverse complement strand
GCCTTCCGCCAGCCAAACTGGATCGACGCCTTCCTCGAAGAAATAACGACCTTCCCCACTTCCACCCACGACGACCAACTCCACGCCGTCTCGATCGCCGTCTCAATGCTCGAAAGGAGAAAACATGTCGCATATGGATTTTGATACTTCGCGCAACAAGTTGACGTCGCGATCCAAACGCTCACAATTGTGTCGCATGAAACCGTGCCGAGCGACCAATCGTATAGTCCTGCCAGAGCCTCTAGTCTTTTGCGTTGGCCCAATTTTCGGTAAAATCATTTGCTCGCCCTTTTACGGAGGAAATTAATGCCCATTAAGACGCTATTTTCGGCCTTGCTACTGCTGTGCCTTGGCACGTTTTGTTTTTCGCAGACCAAACTTCTTCGGTTTCCCGATATTTACGGCGATCGCGTCGTGTTTACGTACGGCGGCGATCTCTGGACCGCATCGGCCGGCGGCGGCACAGCGGTTCGATTGACCGCGCACCCGGGAATGGAGACGTATCCGAAATTTTCGCCCGATGGGAAATGGATCGCATTCACCGGACAATATGACGGCGATGAGCAGGTGTATGTCATTCCTGCCGGCGGCGGCGAGCCAAGGCAGTTGACCTTTTATCCTTCGCGCGGGCCGCTGGCGCCGCGATGGGGCCTCGATAACCAGGTTGAGGGCTGGACCAAGGATGGACGCGTCGTATTTCGAAGCGAAAGAGACTCATGGACGCTGCCGGTTGCGCGGCTCTACACGGTCTCGCCAAGTGGCGGCTCGGCCGAACCGCTGCCGGTGCCCGAAGCGGGTTCGGGATCATTCTCACCCGATGGAAAGCAGATGGTCTATTCGCCGCGTTTTCGTGATTTCAGGCCTGAAAAGCGATATCAGGGCGGACAGGCAAATACTTTATACGTCTACGATCTGGCAACAAACGACGCCAAAAAGATCTCAGATGACCCGCACGCCGCGCGTGACGCGATGTGGATAGGCAGCACGATCTATTACAACTCCGACCGCGACGGGAAGTTTAACCTCTGGGCATACGACACGCGAACCGCAAAAACAACCGAGGTCACGCAAAATCGCGATTGGGACGTCCGATGGCCGTCATCCGACGACCAGAGCCGCATCGTTTATGAAAACAACGGTGAGCTTGAGATCTATGACATCAATAGTAAAAAGGCTGAGCATATCTCGATCAACGTTCCGGACGACGGCGTCAATCGACGCAAGCGGCAAGTCAACGTCGCCAATCTTATCCAGAATTTTAATCTCAGTCCAAAGGCTGAGCGCGCTGTTTTTGAGGCCCGCGGCGATATCTTTACGGTCCCGATCGAACACGGCGGCGTTCGCAACCTGACGAGGTCGTCGAACGCTCATGACAAAGCTCCCGCGTGGTCGCCTGACGGTCGGTACATTGCGTTCTTGTCGGACAAGACGGGTGAGGACGAGCTTTATATCGTTCCGCAGGATGGCTCCGGCCCCATGGAGCAGTTGACCACGGGCGGCCAGGCGATGCGATACAACCCCGTCTGGTCGCACGACAGCAAAAAGATCGCATTCTCCGACAAGGACGGCAAGGTTTATGTCGTGACCATCGCGACAAAGCAACTGCAGCAGATCGCAGACGCACCAGATGGACTGATCCAGGATTACGACTGGTCGCCAAAGGGAAATTACATCGCTTTTTCGATGAATGACGCGAGCGGTCTCTCGTCCGTCTATATATGGAGTGCGACTGACAACAAACTGACGCGTGTCACGCCGAAGATGTCCAATGCAAACACGCCGGCGTTCGATGCGACCGGTCAGTATCTATATTTCTTGAGCGACCGGGAATATGCTCCGCAGATCTCGACGGCCGAATTCAACTACGCAACAAATCGGACGACGATGGTTTATACGCTGCCATTAACAAAGACCGCGAAGAATCCATATCCGTACGAGCAGGATGAGGTGGCGATCGCGCCTGATGCAGCACCATCGGCGTCGCCGACGCCGAAGCCGCCCGAGATACCTGAGGTCATAGATTTTGACGGTATCGAAAAGCGCGCCGTAAAGGTGCCGCTGCCGGCCGATAATTATGCGGGCCTCGCGGTCAACAAGGGCAATCTGATCTACACGGTGCAGGCACCTTTCTACTATGGACGCAGCGCGGAAACTCAGTCGTCGGTGCGGGTATTTTCGATCAAGGACCGTAAAGAGTCGATGCTCGCCCAGCCATCCGGCGCGTTTACCGTTTCGGCGGATGGCAGCAAGCTGATGACTGCCGGCCAGGGCGGTTTTCAGGTCATGGACGCGGCGCCTCAGGGAGACCGCGCGAAAAAGTCAATCTCGACTGCCGGAATGGTCACCGAGATCGATCCGCAAGCCGAGTGGACGCAGATCTTTAACGAGGTCTGGCGGCAATATCGCGACTGGTTCTACGTGCCCAACATGCACGGTTTTGATTGGAAACGGATCCATGACGACTATGCGAAATGGCTGCCGTACGTCGCGCACCGCTCGGACCTAAATTATCTGCTTTCCGAAATGCAGTCCGAGCTGACGATACAACATGCATATATCGACGGCGGCGACTTTAATCTGCCGCCGCGCGTCCGCGTCGCTCTGCCTGGAGCGAGATTCGAGGTCGATAAGACCGCTAACCGCTACAAGCTCAGCAAGATATTTGAGGGCCAGAACGAGGAGGACATTTACCGTTCGCCGCTCACCGAGGTCGGTAGCCTGGCCAATGTCGGCGACTATGTCCTGCAGATCAACGGCGAAGATGTAACAACGGACCGAGACATTTACTCGTATCTGCGAGGCAACGCCGACTCGACAGTTACGTTCACGGTCAATTCGACTCCGTCGCTGCAGGGAGCGCGGCAGGTAACATTCCGACCTGTTACCGATGAGTCTAATCTGATCTATCTGGATTGGATCCAGACCAACCGCCGCCGCGTCGACCAGCTCTCAAACGGGCGGCTCGGCTATATCCATATTCCAGATATGGGCGCGGCTGGTATACGCGAGTTTATTAAATGGTATTATCCGCAGCTTAACAAGGACGGGCTCGTCATCGACGTTCGCGCTAACGGCGGCGGCAACGTCTCGCGAATGATCATCGAACGGCTGAGCCGTAAGGTTCTCGGCATCAACTTTAGTCGCGGTAACCAGGACCCGACGACGTACCCCGACGGCGCATTTCCGGGACCGATGATCTGTTTGCTGAACGAAAACTCCGCATCGGACGGCGACATCTTTCCGTATATGTTTCGTCAGGCCGGTCTCGGTCAGCTTGTCGGCAAGCGAAGCTGGGGCGGCGTCGTCGGCATCAACAATCGCGGCACGCTTATCGATGGCGGAGTTGTCAACGTGCCGCAATTCGCGCTCCTCGACACGAAAGGCAACTACATCATCGAGGGCCACGGCGTCGATCCGGATATCGAGGTGGAGAACGATCCACGCTCGGTCATCGCCGGCGGCGACCCTCAGCTCGAACGAGCCGTCGCCGAGCTGCTGAAGAAGGTCGACTCAGCGCCGACGCTGCCGAACAAGCGGCCCGCGGACCCGGTCAAGGTTCCGAGACCGTGACGTGCAGCCTGGGTTAGCGCATTTGCCATTATCAGTGATTCCCGTATAGTGGTATACTAGTATAAGCGATGTCGATAAGGAGCTTCAGTGACCAGGCATCGGAGGACATCTGTGAAGGCAAACCTTCGAAGAAAGCTCGCTCTCGTTTGCCTTCGGAGCTCCATCTAAAGGCCCGGATCAGGCTGGCGTCCCTAACCGCCGCTACCAGTCTTTCCGACCTCAGAGAGTTGAAAGGGAACCGGCTGGAGGCGTTAAAGGGAAACAGAGCGGGCCAGTTTAGTCTTCGGATCAATGACCAATATCGTATCTGCTTTCGGTGGGAGCAAAACGATGCATTTGATGTTGAGATCGTCGACTATCACTGAAAGGAGTTGCAACGATGAAGCGTGAGATACATATACCAAATATTCATCCCGGACTCGTGCTTGCGGATGAATTGGAAGAGCGGAATATTTCGCAAACATTTCTTGCAGAACACATCGGAGTTTTGCCTAAAACCATCAACGAAATATGTCGAGGAAAACGCGGCATAAGCGCTGAAATGGCATGGAAACTCTCTCGCTCTCTCGGGGCAAGCCCAAATTTTTGGCTTAACTTGCAGGGCAACTGGGAGCTAAGCGAGGTCAAAAAGGAACGGTTTGAGAAACTATGTAAGATCGCGGCTTGAGGATGTCAATTAAGCGATGACCTCATTACTCGAAATCGAGGGGCTCAAGACCTATTTCCCAACGCGGGCCGGCGTCGTCAGATCGGTTGACGATGTCAGCTTCCATATTGGCGAGGGCGAACTGCTCGGTCTCGTCGGCGAGTCAGGCTGTGGCAAATCGATCACGGCGCTGTCGATAATGCGGCTGATCGCGCCGCCCGGAAAGATCGTCGGCGGTTCGATCAGGTTTAAAGGCGAAGAATTGACGACCGCAACAGACGATCGGATGCGCGAAGTTCGCGGTAACGATATCGCGATGGTCTTTCAGGACCCGATGACATCGCTCAATCCGGTTTTTACCGTCGGCGAGCAGATTGCCGAGGCCCTCAGGCTTCATCGCAAGCTCGATAAACAACAAGCAAGGAGGACGGCTGTCGACGCAATGCGCGAGGTCGCGATCCCCGATCCCGAGCGGCGGTTTGACGACTATCCA
>DASXPW010000240.1:0-4126 GCA_036493385.1 Pyrinomonadaceae bacterium | reverse complement strand
GTATCATCTGCAGCAAATACTTCGTACATTAAAAAATGAAATAGAGACCGGTCTGCCCGTGGTGGTGCTCGAGCCGAGTTGCGCGTCGGTTTTCAAAGAAGAGATGCTGAATTTTTTCCCGGACGATGAGGATGCCAAACGTTTGTCTGGTCAGACCTTCCTGCTTAGCGGATTTCTCGCGAAGAAGGCGGCGGATTTTCGGCTGCCGAAATTGAACAAAAAAGCGCTGCTTCACGGCCATTGTCACCACAAAGCGATCTTTAAGATGGACTACGAGGAGTCACTTTTAAATAAGATCGGGCTCGACATGCAGATACCCGAATCAGGCTGCTGCGGCATGGCCGGCGCATTCGGGTTCGAGAAGGAACACTACGACGTTTCTATAAAATGCGGTGAACGCGTCCTGTTGCCCGCTGTACGCAACATGGGCACCGATGATCTGATAATCACGGACGGGTTCAGTTGTCACGAACAGGTAGAGCAGTGTACCGGACGGAAGGCCCTCCATCTTGCAGAAGTGTTGCGGCTCGCGCTTGAAAACGGAAATGGAACCCGATCCGCGACCGACGGGCGAGCTGAATGATCAAATGGTTGCCGACGAGGAACGAATAAGCCGAAACCGTCAGGCGCTTCACGATGCGCATTTAGATCTGTTCATCTGCGCTCTCCCGATCAATGTCCTGCTGCTCTCGGGATACTGGCCTGTCATAGGAAACGCTATCTGCGTTTTCACGAGCGACGGTCAGACGCAGCTTTTTGTTCCGGAAGACGAAAGGCCATTCACCGAAAGAAGTTGGGCCGACCGGGTCGTGACATTTTCGGCAGGATCGCTCTACAGTCTTGACGGCCTGATAAACATGATCTGGACGCCGCTGTCCGAATGGCTGAGCACCATCGCCGCCGGACAGACACGCATCGGTCTGGAAGGCGGCCCGGCGCATGTGCCTGCATCATACGTAGCTATGAATGTATTTGGCGAGGCTCTGCCGGAACTGGTCCGTTCCATGCTGCCACACGCGTCATTTTTCATCGCGGATCAGCATCTTGCTCGGCTTCGCTCGACGCTGACGGATATGGAGATCGAAAACGTGCGGACAGCTTGTGCGGTCGCGGCGGTCGCGTTTGAAGAAGGAAGAATGCGGCTTCGCCCGGGGGTTACGGAACGGCAAGCAGCAAACGCATTTCGGGCGACGCTCAGCGCCCCGGGCCAAGGCTTTAAATCGATCGCGCGTGCCGATGGGCAAACATTCTGCATGTCGGGGCCTAACTCGTACAACGCAGCAGCCGCGTTTCAACATTCAAGCGACCGCCGGCTAAGATCGGACGACATTGTGTTGATCCACTGCAATTCGTACGCGGATGGTTTTTGGACCGATATAACACGGACTTATGCACTGGCTAAAGCGAGCGAACTCACACAAAAGATCTTCGCGACGATCCTGGAGGCACGGCACGCGGCGCTCGATGTGATCCGGCCCGGCGCGCGGTCCGCAGATGTCGATAGGGTCGCGAGATCAGTTATTAAACAATGCGGGTTTGGCGACCAGTTCAAACACGGACTCGGACATGCGGTTGGTTATCATGCGATCGACCACAACGCGCGGCCGCGACTTCACCCCATGTCATCCGACGTGCTCGAAACGGGTATGGTCTTCAATGTTGAGCCCGGTATTTACATCGAGTATTTTGGCGGAGTGCGTCACTGCGACATGGTCGCCGTGACCGAAACCGGAGCTGAGCTATTGACTCCGTTTGAATCCACAACCGATGAACTGTTTCTCTTTTCGGAAACTGCGGCAGCGTAAAAGTTGAACTATAAGCAACTGCTCATTTTCCAACAGCAAACCCGCCATCGATCTCTAGCGCGGTGCCGGTGATGAAAGCCGCCTCATCACTAGCAAGGTAGAGGGCCGCGGCGGCTATTTCGTCCGGCGTTCCCATCCGGCCAAGCGCCTGGGTCGCCGCCATCTCACGATACGCCTTTTCAGGATCGGGCGTTTCCCTAATTCGGGCCTTTACAAACGGCGTCTCGACGCGGCCGGGACAGATAGCGTTTGCCCTGATTCCCTGTAACGCATGGTCGAGAGCAAGACATTTGGTAAATCCGACAACAGCAAATTTTGTCGTGCAGTAAGCAAGCCGTTCTTGTATCGCGACGACACCGCCGATGGAAGCAACGTTTACTATCACGCCATAACCGCGTTCGACCATTTTCGGAATGAATGCTTTTGTGAGGTCGAACATGCCGCGAACGTTAACGGCGAAAAGGCGGTCAAGGTCGTCGGAGCTTGTGTCAAGGATCGTGCCTACGTGGCCGATGCCGGCGTTGTTGACGAGTATGTCGAGACGGTCCCATTCTTCGTGAACGACGTCGGCGACGGCGTTGCAAGACGCGCCGTCGGTGAGATCCAGATCGAGAAAAAACGCATGCTGCTTTGCATCGTTGATCTCGGCCGCGACGCGCTTGCCGCTTTTTGCGTCGCGGTCGGCTATATAAACGAAGGCACCGGCCGCGGCAAATGTTTTTGCGATCGCCTCGCCAATGCCCGATGCGCCGCCTGTAACGACAGCGACCTTATCTCTAAGACTAAACATATTACTTATCGACTGGATTGGTGAGAGTTCCTAACTGATCTATTTCGACTTCGGCGACGTCACCAGGCTTCATAAAGATCGGAGGTTTACGCGCAAAACCTACTCCCGGCGGTGTGCCGGTTGCGATGACGTCGCCGGGCTCGAGTGTGATAACGCGCGACAGAAATTCTATCAGCTCAGGTATTTTGAAGATCAACTGACAGGTGTTCGAGTCCTGCAGCGTTTCGCCATTTAACCGAAACCTTATATTCAAATCGTGCGGGTCTCGAACTTCGTCCGCTGTTACGACCGATGGCCCCATTGGTGCAAAAGTGTCACACGATTTTCCTCGCTGCCATTGGCCGTCTGCAAACTGAAAGTCGCGCGCCGAGACGTCGTTAAAATTGGTATAGCCGAAAACGTAGTTCATCGCTTCGGCCGCCGACACGCCATTTGCAGCCCGGCCGATGACAACGGCGAGTTCCGCCTCGTAATCAACCTGATTGCTTCCCGAAGGAATGCGGATCGACTCGCCACTGCCGATGACACACGTGCCGAATTTCGAAAAGATGATCGGCGAGGTCGGTATCGCCATACCGCTCTCTTCCGCATGGTCGCGATAGTTAAGCCCTATGCAGACGATCTTTCCCGGCCGGGGGATCGGCGATGACAAGTGTATCGAAGACCGACCGACCAAAGGCAGGTTTGAAAGCTCGGCTTTGATCCGATCGATCATTCCCGTCGACAGATCGTAACTGGCGAGTACCTCATCCGGCCGCAGATCGTCGGCCGAGATCAAATGTGTAAAATCGGCAATCCCGTCCTCGTCTACCAAGATGCCGACACGATATTGCTCGGCGTCATGCCGATGTTTGAATGAGACGAATTTCATGTGTCACTGCAAATTCGGGGTGCGTGCGTCATCCGGGTCGGCCCACCGAGTATTGGGGACAATCGGCGTCCAGTCGGGCCGCAGGGGATCTCGGTCATACGGGTAGCCGCCGAGCTCTTTGTAGAGCTCTGAATACTCTGCCAGCTTGTCGCGGTCGAGCTTAACGCCAAGACCAGGACCGTCGGGAACACGGATCAGGCCGCCCTTATACTTCATCAGGCCGCCGACAATAATATCGTCCTTCAAATGATGATAATGGGCATCGGCCGCGTAAGACAGATTCGGGATGACCGCACCGAGATGAAGCATTGTCGCGAGCTGGATGCCGAGCTCGCCAGAGGAATGCACCGCAACACCGAGCTGAAATGTCTCGCACACGCCCGCGGCTTTTACACAAGGGCGGATGCCGCCCCAGAACGTCGTATCGAGCAAGATCACGTCGACGGCCGTGTCAAGAATATTTGCGGCAAGCTGCTCTAAGTTAACGACGACCGTGTTTGTCGCGAGAGGCATTCGCACCTTTTCGCGCGTGCGGCGCATGCCATTAAGCCCGAAAACCGGGTCCTCTAGGTAGTCGTTATTGATGTCCTCGATCTGTTGGCCGAACCAGATCGCCTGCTCGGTAGACCATGAGGCGTTTGGGTCAAATCGGAACGAGTC
>DASXPW010000239.1:0-6294 GCA_036493385.1 Pyrinomonadaceae bacterium | reverse complement strand
GCGAGCTTGATCAGCACGACGCGAACGTCGGTGATCATCGCAAGTACCATTTTGCGGAGGTTCTCGGCCTGCTGTTTTTCCCGTGAGAGATCGCTGATGTGCGCGATCTTGGTCAGACCGTCGACAAGCAGCGTGATCTCGGCTCCGAAATAGGAGCGGATCGTCTCGAGATCGACGAGAGTGTCTTCGACAACGTCGTGAAGGAGGCCGGTCGACACGCTCACCTCATCGAGACGCATGTCAGCGAGAATGTCGGCGACCTCGAGCGGATGAACGAGATATGGTTCGCCGGATGCCCTCTTTTGCCCGCGGTGGTGAAGCGCGGAGAAGAGATAGGCCCGGCGGATGAGATCGATATCCCCGGCCGGCCGGTTTCGCTCGACCTTTTCAATGATGTCTTCGATCCGAATCATCTATTGACAGAACCGCTCTTCATTTTACATACAGTCATCGCAAAACTGTATACATTTGATGTTTTGCAGACTCATGCCGAGACCAAAAATTATGCCCGACCAATCAAGGCCGGGCATAAATTCCTGGAGGTAACTGATCGGTTCAGTTATTTCGACGTATTCGCGTTGGCATTCGCACCAGCGTTGGCGTTAGAAGCCTCGGCAGCCTCTTTCGCCGCGGTACGAGCGTCGATCTCGTCCTGGATGTTCTTTACAACATCGCTGAGCTCAAGGAAGTGGTTCTTGGCTGCATCAGCCTGTGTCTTAAGCTGATCGCGGTCGGCGGTCCGGCCTTCCATTTCGGCCAGACGCATTCCCTGAATTAGTAAGCTCGCCTTGTAAGAGCGGGCCGACTCGAAAACACGCAAAAGATCGGCGCGCTTTGAAAGCTCGGCATCGGTGGCAGCCTTAACGTCGATATTCCTTAAGTTCTCAACATTTGCCGGACCTTCGAGCGAGAGGGCCTGGTCGATAAGCTTGTTGCCGTCATCGATGCAGGTACGCAGGGTATTCAGATCGTCCGGATTCTCGGGTTTTACGAACTGAAATACCTGCTTGCCGTTTTGCGTGACGGTCTTTTTCGTCTTATCGGTGTCGGTTATATCGTTCGCGCAGGTGTTCTTTTTAGCGCCGAGCGAAACGAGAGCCTCGGCTCGGTTCTCAGGCTTGATGTTCTGGTTGTTTGAACGCTCGGTCACCCACGTCAACCACTCGTCATTCTTTCCGAGGTTTTCGAGGAGGCTCGAGATCGCCTTGTAGGACGACTGGTCATCGGGGTCAACCTTCAGGGCTTTCTTATATTCGATGATCGCCTCTTCGGCCTTTTGCGTGTTCGTCCTGTTGCCGATGTATTCAGAATGCAGCGTACGAGCGAGAAAAAGCTGGGCGGTTTTCCCTTCGACGGACGAACCGTCAGGGTCACGCGAGACGGCCTTACGGAAAAGGTCCTCGGCCTCTTGAAACTTGCGGTCCTTGTAGGCCTTAGAACCGTCAACAAGGTTCTTGCGAGCAAGCACACGGTTGTAGAATGAACAGTTGGCCCCGACCAAAACCGTTGAAAAGATCAGGGCGGCAATTCCCAAACGAGAAAATCTCATCATTAAGACTCCATGCATCGCCAAACGGGATGCGGCTGCGAAAACATCCGGGCGCGCATTACGGCGATTTGATTACAAAATAATTTACTGTGACAAGTCGTCGATCTGAAGCCCGATCGGCTCAGCTCCGGCTATTTTCGCGGCGTCGATCACCTTTACAACATCGCCATAGCGAACCGATTTCGGCGACTTGATAAAGATCGTTTTTTCGACCTGGTTGGTACCTTCGCGAAAGACTCCGTTGTTCGCACGCTGCGTAAAGATCTCGGTCAGCTTTTGTGTTAACGGCGACGGATCGTCGACGGTCCCCACCACGTCATTATTCAGCGCGATCTTGCGATCGTCTCGGTTGATCGAGACTACCAGAGTCAGCGGATTTGGCTTAACGTTGACGTCCTGCTGGTCCTTCGGCTCGGCCGGGACCTTGGCCTCAAATCGCGACGGTTTGAGCGGCGAGATGACCATAAAGATGATCAGCAGCACGAGCAAAACGTCGATCAGAGGCGTTACGTTGATCTTCGGGACGGCTCCCTGTCCGCCCCCGGTTGTCATAGCCATATCAAAATCACTTCTCCCTTCCTCCACCGACGACATCGGAAGAGGAACATTTGTTACTGCTGCTGCGGCTGCTGACCGCCCTTCTTTCGGTCCGCCACAAGTCCTATCTTATCGATATCCTGTTTGCGGATCGTATCGATCGCCTGGACCACGCGTCCGTAATCGACGTCGACCCCGCTCTTGATATAAACGATGCGTTTATCGGGCGGCTTGTTCTCCATCAGGCGACGGATCTTTTCGCCAAGTGCGTCGAGCGGAAACTGCTCTTTACCGATATAGAAGTTGTTGTTGTCCGGGATCGATATCACGACGGATGTATCCTTGGCGATATCCGGATCCGGATCAGGGCTGATCATATCTCTCGGCAGATTTACGGATACGCCCTGCTGCAGCAGCGGAGTGACGATCATGAAGATGATCAGCAGCACCAGCATCACGTCCACCATCGGAGTCACATTGATCTCCGAGTTGTACTCGCTGGCACCTCCGATTTCCATTCCCATAGCTAAAACTCCTTGTACAACACGCTGTTAGCCTGTTGCTATTCGACGGACTGTCAGTCTGTCGTACTGATTACCCACGAAGCTGCTTTGAACGCTGCTTGATGAAATAGTCGACCAATTCAGAGGCCGAGTTCTCCATCTCGACGCCAAAGCTCGTGACCTTGTTTGTGAAGTAGTTGAACAGCCACACAGCGGGCACCGCCACGAGAATTCCGAACGCGGTAGCAACCAACGCTTCGGCGATAGCACCACCGACCGCGCCGATACCGGCCGTCTCGTTCTGGCGAAGGGCCTCAAACGCACCGATGATACCGACCACCGTTCCAAACAGTCCGACAAACGGAGCAGTCGAACCGACGGTCGCGAGACCGGCGAGACCACGCTTTAGCTCAGCCGTCTTAACCGCAATAGCTCGCTCGAGAGCACGCTTTGACGCTTCCATTTCGTCGGCCGAGATATCAGAATTGCCTTCGTGTGCCTTGAACTCCTTCAAACCCGACGAGACGACCATTGCCAGGTGCGAATCTTTGTGACGATCGCTGATGTTGATAGCTTCATCGATATTGCTGTTCTTAAGGGCCTGAGCGACCTTTGGCGCGTACTGACGCGACTGCTGTTTGGCCTTGTTATAAGTTAGCCAACGCTCAATGCCGACGGCGATCATGAACACGGACTGGATAAGCAGCGTGATCATAACGCCCCAGCCCGGATACGTAAGCTTCGTTGCGATCTCGTAAAGCGTGAAGCCCGCGGCATCATTCGCGAACATAAAAAGAATCATTGTTTTTCCTCCAAGAAAATCAAAAAAGTTCGTATTATTGCGGAATCTAATATACGAGAAACGCGCGGCTCCCTTAATATGAGAGCCCGCGTTTCAGCTATCTAAGATCTGCTCGTTAAGGCACAAAGTTGTACGTAATGATACCGGAGACCTTAACTGGCTGACCCGAAAGCAGCGTCGGGCTAAACCTGGCTTGACGCGCGGCGGAGACTGCTGCTCCGACCAGAAGCGGATTACCACTCGCGGCTGTCGCCGAAACTACATGGCCTTCCTCGTCGATCAAAACCTGGACCTGAACTGCGCCCGAAGCACGGACCGCTCGGGCTGCCGGCGGATACGTCGGCTTCGGCAAGCTGACCGCCTTGCCATTCAGCACACCGCCGGAAATGGTCTTTGGTTTTGGCTTCGGCGCCGGCGGTGGGGGTGCATCACCCTCATCACTCTTCTTCACCGGCTCGGTCGACTCACCGCTGCTTGAACCCGCATTATTTGTAACGCCCGCTAGCCCTTTGCTAACTTGCGCTCCGGTATCCGAATCATTTGTGCCTAAAACAGTCAGACGGTCGTCACGCATCGCCTTGACCTTATTCTGGACGACGCTCGTCTGGTCAGGCGGTTTGATCGGCGTCTGATTCATGTTCTGGATCAGCTCCTTACGAACGTCAGCCTCGACCTGCTGTTTCGGTTTCTCCTCGACCTTTGGCGGCGGCTCCTCTTCCGGAACCGGTACCGGCGCGACGAGTGTCGAAAGTTCTATGTCTCCCGACCCAAGACCGTAATCGATGTGGAAAAGGCTATAACCGATCCCAAACAAAACAGCGAGAACGGTAAACGTCATCACGCCAAAAAGCAATCCATTACGTTTAGTGTTTTCTACTGTGTGGCTCTTTGACTCAACTAATTGATCCAACATACCGATCCTCCCTTCCAGTGCCAATTCAAAGTCAGGGTTACGAAAGCCTTATATCTATTAGATGTGATCGCACAATTTCCACGTTGTAATCGTTGTTTTCAACGACACTCCAACCGACCCAAACTTTTCAAAACTCGTGGACCTTCACCTAAAGCGCGGGACTTATTGACACGGCCGCCAGAGATATAACACAAATTCCGTGCCGAACCCTGCGCCATCAGATGTGATCACACACAGACCGAGCAAAGGAGTCCGAGGAAACCTGCAAAACTTATTGACCAGCAACGTAATGCAGTCTAAGAGTTTGCCCCATGAAAGTCAAGAATCACCGCTCGCTTTCAGGACACCTTAGTTTAATTAGACACCAGACTTTCTAAATGGTTCCCGCTCGATCGATAAAATCTCGTTATCGCGTAACAGGACGCCTCGTGACCGACTTTCGGGCGGCTGACGCCATCTTCGTTTTCGCTGTTTGCGGGCCCATTGTTTCTTTTATTTCGGCTTCGCCGAGCTTGTCTTGCCACCAGATCGCGATCGGGCTCGCAATGGCGATGGTCGAATACATTCCGAGCGTCAGTCCAACGAGAAGCGCGAGCGAAAAGCTCCTCAACACTTCACCGCCGAACAATACGAGCGACAGCACCGACAGCAGCACAAGGCCCGCCGTAATGATCGTGCGCGAAAGCGTCTGGTTGATCGAGTCGTTGGTTATCTTAAACAGCGTATCTTTGCGATGAAGCGCGAGGTTTTCGCGAATGCGGTCAAAGATGACGATCGAATCATTGATCGAAAATCCGACGATCGTGAGGATCGCCGCGATCACCGTCAGATTTACTTCCCATTGGAAGATCGAAAAGAACGCGATCACCATCAGCACGTCGTGAAACACCGCGATAACGCCGCCCGCGGCCCACGTCCAATCGTATCGAAAGGCGATGAATAGTAGAATACCGACGCAGCCGAGAAGCGTCGCGGTCACGGCCTGATTGCGGAGCTGCGAACCGGCGATGGCCCCGACGGAGTCGGTCCCAATTATCTTGTAGGCGGTCGAGGCGTCAGAATCGAGAGTGGTTTCGCCCGCGGCTTCCTTGCCAAAGGTATCGAGCGCTTTTTTGACTGTCGCGCGGCCGGCCTGAACCTGCTGTTTCTGAGCTGCCTGGTTGGCTGCCTCGTCCGCGGAAGGTGACGTATCTTCGATAAGCGGAGTCTTAATAAGGACCTCATTCGGCCTGTTTGTCGAAACCTGAATTACCGGATCGGCGATACCGACAGTATTAAGGGCGCCCCTGAGGGCTTGATCCTCGGGCTTCTCGCGAAAGCGGACCGTGACGACCGTGCCGCCCTTAAAATCGACGCCTAGGTTAAATGCGTCGGTCCCGCCTGGCATGAACTGTCGACCAATTGCCGAGACCAGTCCGGCGAGCATGATCAGGATAGAAATGCCGATAAATATTCGGCGCTTCCCGAGCCAGTCAATGTGGATATTCTGAAAGAGGTTAAACATCTTATTTAAAGCTCCCCTCCTTACGAAGCAGGGGTGTCACGCACGATTTGCGCAACGGGGCCATTCTCCCCGCTAAATACTCAATTTCTGCATATCGGGACGACGCGAAAGCTCCCAATTAAATATCGTCCGCGATACAAACACCGCCGTAAACAGGTTTATCAAAAGACCAAGGATAAGCGTAACGGCAAATCCGCGGATCGGCCCCGAGCCGGTGACATACAGGATCAACGACGAGAGAATCGTCGTGATGTGCGTATCGATGATCGTCACGAAAGCGCGGTCAAAACCAAGACCGATCGATTCCCTTATCGGAATTCCAAGACGGATCTCTTCGCGGATGCGCTCAAATATCAGCACGTTTGAGTCGACGGCCATACCTATGCCGAGGATCAGTCCGGCAATACCGGGCAGCGTCAATGTCGAATCGATCATTATCAGCGCGCCGATCGTCAGGAGCATATTCAGGATCAGCGCGACCACCGC
>DASXPW010000238.1:0-7631 GCA_036493385.1 Pyrinomonadaceae bacterium | reverse complement strand
GCTCGCCGTGAATCAGATGGCCGACGATATCAAACGGCGCCCAGTCGTCGACTTTGCCTCCAGTCACCAGATCGTTCGACAACCCAGCGAGTAGAGCGCTCAGCACCGCTGGCGTCCGCGCAAGAATATCTTCAGCCGCGTCCAAATTGAATCTATCTATCCCATTACCAGGCGATGCCATAATCGTCTCCATGATTACTTGAACCTCCCCACATTGTCTTGTGCTGCTGGTCGAGGAATATTGCGTTGATCGGGCCCGAAGTCCGTTCTTCAAAAACGAGCGTGTAGCCCATCTTGATCAGCTCGTCGCGGACCGATTGCGGCGTCGAGTTCGCTAACAATATTCGACCGGGCCGTGACTCGTGCATTCCAAATGAGCTTCGCATCTGAAAGCTGTTGATATTCGGCGCCTCGGTTGCCTGCTGTACGGTCTTGCCAAACTCCACGATGTTCAAAAAGAACTGCAAAAGATTCTGGTCCTGACTATCCCCGCCCTGCACAGAAAAACACAGGTACGGTTTTCCGTCCTTCATTGCCAGCGTCGGCGTCAGCGTCACACGAGGACGTTTTCCCGGCTCGATCACATTAAACGGATTGTCTGTCGGGTCCGTAACAAAACTCTGTGCCCGCTGACTCAGCCCAATTCCGGTGTGACCGGCGATAACGGCTGGCACCCAGCCGCCGCTTGGCGTCACCGAAACGACCCAGCCTTCGGCATCGGCCGCCTCGACCGATGTTGTTCCACCATAGAACGCGTCTTTATACTCCTCTTCAGTCTCAATAATGTTGCTCGTGTCAGGCCCACCGCTCGCTTTGCCGTTGCTGAACGGATTTAGCGTCGTCCAAGTTTTTAGCGTATCGGTAAATGGATTTGTCCGCCCCTCAAATGGATACGGATCGCCCGGTTTGATATTCGGGTCGTTGCGGTCGGGCGAGATCAGCTTGGCGCGCTCTTTCGCGTACTCCTTCGAGAGCAAGCCTTTGATCGGCTCATCAGGCGGAAAGTACGGGTCGCCGTAATAGAAATCGCGATCCGCGAACGCCAGATTCATCGCCTGATAGATCGTGTGAATGTACCGCGTGCTGTTGTAACCCATCGATTTGAGATCGACATTTTCGAGGATGTTCAATGTCTGCAGCAAGGCCGGCCCTTGCGTCCAATCATTGAGCTTGTAAACGTCGACGCCCTTATAGTTCGTCGAGACGGGCTCCTCGATATGCACCTGCCATTTGGCAAGATCGTCTTTTGTGATAAGGCCGCCCTCTTCCTGCACACCGCGGACAAACTCGTCGGCGATGTCGCCGCGATAGAATCTATCGTACGCGGCCATGATGGCCTCTTTGCGTGACTTCCCCGCTTTGAGCGCCTGCTGTTCGGCGTCGACGAGCTTGCGCAAAGTTGCGGCGAGGTCCGCCTGCCGGAATATCTCGCCGGGAGCCGGTCCTTCGTGCTGCTGACCGAGGTGCGGCAGCATAACGGCGGTCGAATATTTCCACTTTTTCAGCCAGGATTTCTCCCGCTCGATCACGCGCGAAGTCTCGTCATCCATTGCGTAACCATCGGCCATCTCTATCGCCGGCGCGAGCACGTCCTTCAGAGAGAGCTTTCCGTATTCGGCCAGCATGACCATGATGCCGCCCGGTGTTCCAGGTGTGACCGCCGCGAGTGGGCCATACTCCGGCGGATAATTCATTCCTTTCCCTTTGTAAAACGCGGCGTTTGCGCCGGTCGGCGCGACACCGAGCGCATTGATACCCACGATCTTGCCCGTGTGCGGGTTGTAAATAAGCGCTTGAGTCTCGCCTCCCCAACTCAATGTGTCCCACATTGTGGTCGTCGCCGCGATCATCGCGCATGCGGCATCGACGGCATTCCCGCCTCTCATAAAAATTTGGGCACCGGCCGTTGCGGCGATCGGCTTTCCGGTAACGGCCACCCAGTGCCTGCCGTACAAAATGGGTTTCTGAGTTCGTTGCGTGTAAAAGTTCATTGGGGTCATCAAAAGGGCAAAGGCGAGGAACGTCGCCGATAAGAAAGATGCCCTTCGTCCATGAGAATTCGTCGTCATATCGCCGCCGATTATAGCGCGGAGGCAACAATTGCCGGGAATAGCGAACAATCTTTGCGGAATATAATATTATTTCCCAACCCATGAGAGTTCTGTCCGTAAATGTAGGAATGCCCCGCATTGTCGAATACAACGGCGAGCCGCTGGCGACAGGGATCTTCAAGGACCCTGTCGACGGAGCGGTCGGGGTTGGTGATCTGAATCTCGACGGCGACGCTCAGGCCGATCTGCGAGTTCACGGCGGCAGAATGAAGGCGGTCTACGTTTATCCCTCGGAACATTACGCATTCTGGCGAGCAGAGCTTCCCCAGCTTGATCTGAATTATGGCGTCTTTGGCGAGAACCTTACGATTCAAGGAATATTGGAGGACGGCGTTCGTCCCGGGGACCAGCTTAAGATCGGTACGGCCGAGTTTTCGGTAACTCTGCCGAGGTATCCATGCTTTAAGCTCGGCATCCGATTTGCGCAATTAGAAGAAGCGTCGGGTGTCGTTCACCCGGGATCGAGCGATATTATTCGCCGTTTTGTCAGAGCCGGGCGGAGTGGTTTCTATCTCGCAGTGCTGCAAACAGGCCGACTGAAAGCGAGTGACTTGATCGAGCTTCGGCGCGCGGGGTCGGGCAAAACCATTCAGCAAACGTACAACGACCGGTTAAAGAAAACAGATTAGCAGCAACTCAAAAAGTTTTACGCTCTAAAGATTCGCTGTGGCCCTGATAAATTACTGGGCCAATCTCAGGTTTTCATTGCATAAGCCTTGCTGAGCGTATTGACAACACACGGCTATGGTAATAGACTCCGTGCGCAAAAGCCCATTACTTTCGATCTAAAACCGCTGAAAGCAATCAGCAAGGAGCACCATTTATGAGCAAAATGATCACAAAGCGTTTTGAGACGCCGGACGAGGTCCGCGATGTGCCAAAGGCCAGGGTCGAGGTCGTCAAACTCGGCGACGCGACCGCAATGCGTGGCACATTCGAACCGGGTTGGAAATGGTCGGAATCGGTCAAGCCCATCGTCGGTACCGATCTTTGTGAAACCGAACATCTCGGGTACGTGATTTCGGGGACGATGGTTTGCCGCATGAAGGATGGCACCGAGCTTACCTTCAGGCCGGGTGATGCCGCGATCATTCCGCCCGGACACGATGCCTGGGTCACGGGTAGCGAGCCATGCGTGTTTCTCGATTTCCAGGGCGCGGCAAGTTACGCCAAGCCTCATGAATCGGAAGCCGCCGCCTAGCTCTGCCAATATGCGCCCACAAACAAGCCCGTAGACGGCCGAGATATTTGATCCGCCGACATACGGGCTTTTGTATTTGGAAAAATCTCCTGTCACAAAAGGCCGCCGACCGGTGTGTTTACTTTTTAGATAGTTTAATAAACTAAAAGGGGCTCCGCATTATGTTTAGATTCTTCGTTCTAACCGGTCTTTTGGTGTTTGCGGGTTTTGCGATGACAGCCGCAGCGCAGGACACTAACCAACGCACTCGGGACCTGGTCGCCTCGCTCGACAAAACGAAATATAAGAAAAAAGAAAAGGTGAATGTCTCTGTCGAAGTTTACCTCGACATCAAGAATACGCCGGCGGCAAAGGCAAACCCCGCCGATTATTCGGGTCTTTATGACGCTGATGGGTTCCGCCTTCGGCTAGAGGTTGCATCTGACGGCTCCGCCATGGGCTCAGGTTTCGACACGCTAGTCGACAGCGGTAAAACCTTAAATTTTGAACTAAAGAATGCCCGAATAGACGGTGCGCTTCTTACCGCAGCCAAGGTCTACGACGGAGGTCGCGAAGAAAGCTTTGAGGCAGCATTCGTCCATCGCACATCGCGGACGGGCAAAAACCCGAACGACGTGGCGACGACCGATACCAAGTTTGGTCTTGGCTTTATCCAGTCCGCCCAAGGCAACGAAACCTGGACAAACCGCGTGTTTCTGGAAAAGCGCTGATCTGATCAACGCTCGAAGCCTTCGATCGTCGAAACCGGGTCTGGCGATGCGGTTTTGACCGGCTCAGACACCGCCTCAAAGATAATTTCCTGCGCCTTTGGCCGCGCTCCGTCGAGGTCGCTGATCGCGAGCGCCAGATTGTTTGAGTTGCTTGCATACAACAGACCATTTTCGCGGGTGATGCTCCCTTGCCGGATCATCTTTTCGAGCTCGAGGTCAAATGTCTGCATGCCGTCGATACTGCCATCCTTCATTGCGTCATACATCGAGCGGCCTTCGCGCTCGCCCTTTTCTATGTATTCGCGTGTTCGTGAGGTCGCGACGAGGATCTCGATAGCGGCAACTCGGCCGCCGCCGATCTTCGGGACGAGACGCTGAGAGATGATCCGTCGGAACGACTGCGCAAGTCGCGTTCGGATGACGGGCTCTTCATTCTTGGGAAAGACACCGATAATGCGGTCGATGGTCTTTGCGGCGTCGATCGTATGAAGAGTGGACAGAACAAGGTGACCGGTCTCCGCCGCTTCCATTGCGACCTCGATCGTCTCGCGGTCACGCATTTCGCCAACTAGTATCACCTTCGGCGCCTGCCGCAAGGCAGCCCGCAGTGCGAGTGCGAAATTAGGCGTATCCGAATGAAGCTCGCGTTGATGGATGGTGCTGAGCTTGTGCTCATGGAGAAATTCGATCGGGTCCTCGATCGTCACAACGTGAACCTTTTTCGTTGAATTGATGAGGTCGATGACCGCGGCGAGCGTCGTTGACTTGCCGGAACCGGTCGGGCCTGTGACGAGAACCAGCCCGTTCTTTAACTCGGACACATTGCGGACTGCCGCCGGCAGGTCAAGCTCTTGCCAGTTAGGCACACGGCTTGGGATGACGCGCATTACGATCGCATGCGTGCCACGCTGGCGGAAAATGTTGACGCGAAACCGGCCCAGGCCAGGTGCGCTGTACGAAATATCGGACGAACCTGAACGTTCGAGCGTCTCCTGCCCGACGTTATTTTGATGAAGCATCAGATCGGCGATCCCTTTGATCAGGTCCGGTGTCAGCTTTTCAATGCCCGTTTGCGGAACACCCTGGAGGTCACTGCTGACCTCGACCTGCGGGGCGCGTCCCGGCGAGAAGATCAGGTCGCTGATCTTTGGGTCGACGGCAAGCATCGCACCAATGATCGTATGAAACATCTGGGAATCGACGGTCGGGAACGGCGAATGAACCGATGACCCATTGCTGTATGGTGCGGGCGAAGACACATCGCCGCCGGAGGGGATAATCAAGTTATCTTGCATGGTCAAAAGTTATGAAAAGGAGCGAGGCGCCAGAACAGCACCTGGAAGGCTGCCAATACAATTTTACTTTCAGGCGACCCCATTTGGCAACAAATTTCTCCCAAACCTTGCCGTCCAGCATATCAATCCACTAAAATCGAGAGTTTCGACACAGCTCACAATTTGGCAATTTTTTATCAACCATCATAAGGGACCATGAATATATGAAACGAGTAGGAATTCTAACAGGCCGCGAGGTTACGTTTCCGGAATCCATCATCAATGCGATAAACGAACGGGGCAACGGTGAAGTGACCGCTGAGATGATCACCGTTGGCGGCATCAGGCATGACGAGCCGAAAAAATACGACGTCGTAATCGACCGCATCTCGCACGAAGTGCCGTATTACCGTGCGATGCTCAAGAGGATGGCGCTGGAAGGCACATATATCGTCAATAATCCGTTTTGGTGGTCGGCGGACGATAAATTTTTCAACTATTCACTAGCAGCCAAGCTCGGCGTCGCGGTCCCAAAGACGGTTCTGCTGCCACAGCATGCATATATCAAAGACATCACGAGCGAGTCCTTACGAAACCTCGAATTTCCGATCGACTGGGAAGGGATCATCGATCACGTCGGGTTCCCGGCGTTCCTTAAACCGCACGACGGCGGTGGTTGGAAAAACGTTTCCAAGATCAACTCGCTCGAGGAGCTTTGGAACGAATACAACCAGAGCGGCACGCTGTGCATGACGCTGCAGGAAGGGATCGAATACGATCATTTCGTCAGATGTTACTGCGTCGGTCAGGAAAAGGTCCTGATCATGCCGTACGACCCGTCGAAACCATACTTGAGCGGGATGCAGTATGTGAACGTCGACAACTATCTGACGCCTGAACTTCACGTCCGTGTCGAACGCGACGTGATCACGCTTTGCAAGGCATTAGGATACGATTTGAACACTGTCGAATTTGCGATCAAGGACGGCGTTCCCTACGCGATCGACTTTATGAATCCGGCACCAGACGCAGAGCTTGCATCGGTTGGCGAATACAACCACCGCTGGATCGTCGATTCGATGACCGACTTTATCTTAAAGAAGCTTGGCTCGGGTTTTGAGGCTCCGCAATATACTTGGACCGCAATGCTCAATCCACCGGTGGCGAAAAAGCGATCGACAAGAACGTCCGCGCCGAAAAGGTCTGCCGGCAAGAAAAGCGACAAGGTCAAGGGCGCGTCTGGTAATCAAGCCAATTGACAGGAGATCCGGTCGGCCCGCATCGAGTGCCCCGGCCGGATGATCATTTGTCGAGCATATCGAACGGGATGCGCGAACTGAAAACGCTCTTCATCACGGATGCGCCGATCGCGATCAGCATCGAGACACCCGAAACCGCCCAGCCTATGTCGGCGATAAGTGAGCTCGCTAACAATAAGCCAAGCGGGATCACCAATAACCCGAAAAAGAAGACCTTAAAAGCTGTCCGGCTCGCGGCCGAGAAATTGTCGTAGAGATTGATGCGGCCGATCTCGACCTCCATGTACTCTTCGTCGTCATTTATGCGGCGCAGGTAATCGGCTTCGGCTTGTGCCCAGCGTGACAGCGATCTCGGTCGCGCAAACTCGGCCGAGCGCGCAAAATAGTTAATGGCATGCGCGATCTTTCCATCTTTTAGCGCAAGCTCCCCGAGTCCGCGAAAGATCCGGTATCCGGCATTCTCCGACCCGACTGCTTTTTTGAACGCACGTTCGGCGCCCGACCATGCACCGATTGAAAAATAGGTCTCGCCGATGCGGCTCAGCAGATCCGTGTCGCCATCGGAATGGCGTTCTGCCAGCCGCAGCAGCGCCTGTGATTTTCTCTCCAGCCACGGGTCGCGTTTGGATGCGGCAAGCGAGTGAAGACAACGCGCGAACTCATAGATCAGTCTACCGTTTGCAGGCGCCAGCCTTAATGCCCGACGAAAAGCCTCTAACGCCTGGACAAGCCGTCCGACGGTCCGAAGCTCGTTGGCGACATCGCGGAGCTCGCCGGCCCGCTCGGCCGCGTCACCCGTTTGCCAGCTTGTACCACTATTTCTTTCGGGCTTCGCCAAAATAGATAAGGCGTCGAGAACATCCGATCCGGGGATCTGCAACTCACGGGCCCTAGCCGCAACCTCCGACTTGGCCTTGAAGTGATCCCTTAGCTCAATCGAACGGACATCGAGACAGTTTTCCGGGATCAGCGGCAATACTGCTCTTAGAAACTGTCGATAACCGCGACCCGAACCGATCTCAAATGAAAGCTCGCGGCTATGAAATGTCGTGCTGAAAAGATAAGAGATGTTCTGT
>DASXPW010000237.1:0-1859 GCA_036493385.1 Pyrinomonadaceae bacterium | reverse complement strand
AACGGTGGCAAGCATTGGGTGGAAGCAGAGACGACTGGTCGGTACGT
This sequence comes from Pyrinomonadaceae bacterium, assembly GCA_036493385.1. GTDB lineage: Bacteria > Acidobacteriota > Blastocatellia > Pyrinomonadales > Pyrinomonadaceae > OLB17. Next base: position 1,812 of record DASXPW010000237.1, on the reverse strand, counting down.
TTAGTTCGATAGTCATCATGCAGGTGGATCCACGTTAGCCGCCCAATCACACTCGCCTTGTTCGCGGGAATAAAGTTCGTAGTTCTGGATCTGTTAGATCATGGCTTCATTTACAAGCATCCCATTCAAAACCAAAACCGATCTTTCGCAGATCAATGGCGTTGCGAAGTTTTCGAGCGCGGGGATCGTGCTTGAGTTTGAATCGAAGTTTCTTGGTCTGATCGGGACTGGTGTGAAAGAGGTCCGCCTGGCGATCGACGAGCTGCTCGATGTGAAATTCAAGAAACGCTTTATGCAGCGCAATGCGAGCATCGAGATTCGCACGCGCACGTTTACGACGCTTGCAAATCTGCCCAACAAGAACGGAAAACTTACTCTTAAGATCGAATCGGACGATGTCGCTACCGCCCGCGACGCGGTCGAGCGCCTCAACCGCGACCTCGCCGAATACGCCGCTTCACTCCCGCCAAATCGCGTTTCCGTCAGCAGTTTGTTTGATGAGAGCGAAGCGGATACTCGCCCATTGCCTGACGACTAGAGAAACTACCGAATATCATGTACCAGCGACACAACCGGTACACTCTCATGGATTTTGGACTATCTAGGCCCGCCGAGCCTCGGGTCTTGCTTCGGCTTTAGCTCGTATTCCTTCGGCGGTTCTTTTCCGAGGAGGTTTTTGACGAAATAGTCCCATCGCCGCCGCATCATGTAGAACGATGCCGAGCCGTAGCCATGATGCGCATTCGGGATCATGATCAGGTCGAAATCCTTATTCGCCCTTATTAGGGCATCCACGACGAGAAGCGTATTATTCGGCGGCACATTATCGTCCATCGTCCCGTGCGCCAGCAGCAACTTGCCCTTCAGGTTCTTGGCCCAGGTCTGGTTGGCCTGGTCCTCGTAGTTCGATTTGCCGTTTCCGTCTTTTACCAAAAGGCCTATGTAGCGTTCGCCCCAGTCGTCTTCATACACGCGATTGTCGTGATTGCCTGACTCGGAAATTCCGACCTTAAAGAAATCCGGATATTTGAACATCGCGGCCGCCGTAGCAAAGCCACCGCCCGAATGGCCCCAGATGCCGACGCGGGTCGTGTCAATGTACGGATACTTTGCTGCAAGCTGCTTGATGCCGCTGACCTGGTCGGGCAGCGTGTTGTCGGCCATATCGCCATAACACGAGTCGTGAAACTTCTTCGACCTTAGCGGGTTGCACATGCCGTCGATCTGCACGACGACAAAGCCGAGCTCGGCCAGCGCCTGATTGTCGCCCCGCGACGCCTGAAACGAACGCGAGCCGATGCTGCCGCCCTGCGGTCCCGGATAAATGTAGTCAACGATCGGGTACTTCTTGTTCGGGTTAAGATTGGTCGGCGTGTACATCAGACCATACAGCTCGGTCTGACCGTCGCGGGCCTTGACCGTTATCGGTGTCGGCGGTTTCCATCCAGCGGCAACAAGCCGTGACACGTCGCCCTTTTCGAGATCGGCGATCTTTCGCCCAGCCATATCGCGCAAGACAACAACGGGCGGAATGTTTGGAGTCGAGTACGTATCGACCAAATAGTTTCCGTTCGGCGCCAGCGTCACATCGTGATTGGCGATCTCCGGCGTCAGCAATCGCATACCGGAACCGTCAAAATTCACGCGATAGAAAAATCCGAAATACGGGTCCGCGCCTTTCTCGCGTCCGCCGGCATAAAAATATATGACGCGATTTTTCTCATCAACTTTCTCGATGCGCCAGACCGCAAAATTACCCTTCGTTATCTGGTTTTTCAATTTGCCGTCAAGACCGTACAGGTAGAGATGGCC
>DASXPW010000236.1:0-3840 GCA_036493385.1 Pyrinomonadaceae bacterium | reverse complement strand
CGCGGACGAAAAGGATGATCCTAACAAGATCGAGGTGACCGCCGTCGAGGACCTGATGCGCGAGCACGGCATTCTCCGTCGTGCTTTGCTCGTATATTCCGAGATGGCGATGAGACTCAGAAAAAACGCGGCCGATGTCTCACCCGCTGCATTGCAAAAAACGGCAAAGCTGTTTCGCGACTTCGGCGAGGAATATCATGAAAAAAAGCTGGAAGAGGCATTCATCTTCCCGCGAATAAAGGAGAAGGGGTCCGGCCCGGCGGCAACCTATCCTGACATCTTGACCGCACAACACGCCCGCGGCCGCCAAATTACGGACTATATCCTCTCGGTCACAGGCTCAGCCAAGATCGGCGCCGAGGCCGGCGCGTTCGCGGACACGCTGGACTCCTTTGTTCGGATGTATCAGCACCACGCGGCCCGCGAGGACACGATAGTCTTTCCCGCGTGGAAGGGGCTTCTCTCACCGGGTGAATATGACGATCTGAACGACACATTTGAGGACATCGAGCACGAGCAGTTTGGCGAAGACGGGTTTGAGGACGCTGCCAGGCAAATGGGTGAGATCGAAGACACGGTTGGCCTCTCCGATATTTCGAAACTGACACCGCCGCCGCCGCCAAACGCTAAATAAATTATGAGCAGTTTTCGAAGCTGGCTATCGACGAGCGCACCTGCCGCGACGATCTTGATACGGTTGGCCGTAGGCTGTGTTTTTTTGAGCGAAGGCATTCAGAAATTTCTTTATCCGGCGGAGCTGGGTGTCGGCCGATTCGTTAAGATCGGACTTCCGTATCCGCATTTGCTTGCACCGCTTACCGGCGGGTTTGAGGTCGTCTGCGGAGCGCTTGTTATTTTGGGGCTCTTTACGAGGCTCGCTTCCATCCCGCTGATAGTGATAATCTCGGTCGCTATCGTCACGACGAAATTTCCGATGCTCACATCAAATGGATTTTGGTCGATGGCGCATGAATCGCGGGTTGATTTTGCGATGTTGCTAGGCTCGTTATTTTTGCTCATCGTTGGTGCAGGACGGCTGTCGGTCGACGCCAATTTACGCGGCTAGATATTGGAATGAAACGACCGGCTCAGTTGATGTAATTTTATATGAGCAGTATGTTGATCCGTGTTTCGCTTGCAATTGCTTTGCTGTCGTGCGGCTGCGTCAGCTCCTATGCCTCTGAGGAAACCGCCGTGTTTGCGGGCGGATGTTTTTGGGGTGTCGAGGCCGTTTTTGAGCACGTCAAGGGAGTGAACTCAGTTGTTTCGGGTTATTCAGGCGGAACGAAGGAAACGGCCAATTACGAGACTGTTAGCACCGGCAAGACCGATCATGCTGAGTCGGTAATGATCAAGTTCGATCCGGCGAAGGTTACGTATAAGCAGCTTTTGTTCATCTTCTTCGCGGTTGCGCACGATCCAACTGAGGTCGATCGCCAGGGCCCCGACGAAGGCCATCAGTACCGCTCGGTCATTTTCTACACAACCGACGAGCAGCAGACGGAGGCCGTGGCATTCATCGATGCCGTTAATAAATCAAAAGCACTTTCAAGACCTGTCGCGACGCAGGTGATACCGTTCAAGGCGTTTTACAAGGCCGAAGACGAGCATCAGGATTTCGTTCGGAATAACCCCGATTATCCGTACGTCGTCTACAACGACCTGCCCAAACTAAAAGAGCTCAAGAAAAAATTTCCTGAGCTCTATCGAGATTAGGTCTGAGTTCAAGTTTTGGCTGGCCGCAATCGCCAGCTAAAGCTGGAACTCAAAACGTCATTTCGCCTTTTCGGCAAAGATCTGAACCAAATTCACTAGCGTATCGGTCGATTTCTCGAGTCCCTTCCGCGAATTAAACTCAAGCTTGCCGTGAAAATTATGACCGCCCGTAAATAGATTCGGCGTCGGCAGACCGCGTGCTGTCAGGTTCGAGCCGTCAGTGCCGCCGCGTATCGGACGTATCTCGGGCGTCACGCCGGCGCGTTTTGCGGCTTCGACCGCGTAATCGGTTAGCTGCGGATAATCTTTAAGCACCTCTTTCATATTCAGATATCCGAGCTTTGATTCGTAGTCGATCTTTACATTCGGGTATTTTTTCTGCGTCTCGGCGACCAGGTCCTTGACCCGTTGTTCGAGAGTGAGAAAGCCGTTGATATCAAAATCACGCAGCAGGATCTTTACCACCGAAGTTTCGATATCCAGTGTGCCTACGTACGGGTGAATGTAATTCTCACGGCCTTCCGTAGTCTCCGGCCGGTTCGGAATCTCGGTCGGAAAGCGTGCGAGAAAATCTCCCGTGGGGTACATCGAATTTATGAGGATACCTTTGGCAGTTCCCGGATGTGTCGATTTTCCATGAAATGTGACTGTCGCGGTTCGCGCCGAAAATGTTTCGTTCGAAATATCGCCGAGCTGCTCGCCGTCGACCGTGTATGCAAACTTGGCTCCCCATTTTTCAATATCAAATTTGTCGATGCCGCCGCCAACTTCTTCGTCGGGCGTGAAGGCGATGGCGATGTTGCCGTGCTTGATCTGCGGATTGTTTCGCAGAATGTCGATCATCGTCATGATCTCGGCACAGCCCGATTTGTCGTCCGACCCAAGCAGCGTCGTGCCGTCCGCCGTGATGATGTCGTCGCCGATCAGGTCCTTTAGATCGGGGTTTTGCGCAACGGTGATCACCTGCGTTTTATCGTTCGGCAAAACGATATCGCCGCCCTGGTAATTTTCGACAATATTCGCCTTTACATTAGCTCCCGAAACCGCGGGCGACGTGTCCATATGGCCGATAAACCCAATCGTCGGCACCTTTGAATTGTCAGGCAGATTGCCCGGAACCAGTCCGTAAACAATGGCAAATTCGCTGGCGCGAACGTTCTCGACGCCGAGGTCTTTCAGCTCTTTTGCCAACAGATTAGCCAGGTCAAACTGCTTCTTCGTCGACGGGACCGTGTTCTGATCTTCGGCCGATTGCGTATCGATCTTGACGTATCGAAGAAAACGATCCATCGCCGATTCGGTCGGTGGTTTGGTTTGCGCGTGAATTGAAAATGACAGGAGAGCGAAAGAGACTAAGAAGACAATTCGTTTCATAATTGGTGACCGGTATTTGATGCCTATATTATAGCTTTACGCAAACATTCTTCTCTTCCGTAAAAAATCTTAACGCTTCAAACCCGCCCTCGCGACCGAGACCGCTGTCCTTGACCCCGCCGAATGGAGTGCGGAGGTCCCGGAGGAGCCAGCAATTTACCCAAACAATGCCCGACTCGATCTTTGCCGCGACTCGATGAGCTCGCGAGAGGTTTTCGGTCCAGATCGTCGAGGACAGACCATAGCGAACAGAATTGGCGTAGCCCAAGACTTCTTCTTCGGTGTCGAACGGCATTATCGTCACGACCGGCCCAAAGATCTCTTCGTGATTTGTGCGACAGTTATGAGACAAACCCTCGATGACCGTCGGCTCGATGAACCACCCATTCGCGCACCGGCCGTCGAGGTGTACTTGCTTTCCGCCGGTTAAAACAACGCCGCCCTCCGTCTGAGCGAGATCAATATACGACATTATTTTGTCAAAGTGCTGCTTTGAAACGATCGCACCGACATCGGTGTTCGCCTCAAGCGGGTCGCCAACCTTCAGCCGCGAAGCACGCTCGACAAAATCGCCTTTGAACCGCTCGTACAGCGGCCGTTCGACAAATATCCGCGAGCCGCACAGGCAGATCTCACCTTGATTTGAGAACGACGAGCGAATGGTCGTTGAGAGCATCTGCTCATAATCGCAATCCGCGAAAATGATATTTGGATTCTTACCGCCGAGTTCAAGAGATAACTTCTTGAACA
>DASXPW010000235.1:0-6073 GCA_036493385.1 Pyrinomonadaceae bacterium | reverse complement strand
AATGTAGCCTTGTCGATTATCGCCGCGTCGTCAAAGATAACGAGGTCGGCCATCAAGCCTTCGCGGATCTGGCCGCGGTCGCGAATACTGAAAGTCTGTGCGGGCAGCGAAGTCATTTTCCTTATCGCATCTTCCAAGGTGACGACGTGCTGGTTGCGGACATATTCACCAAGCACGCGGGCGTTGTCGCCGTACCCGCGCGGATGCGGATTGCCGACGCCAAATTCGCGGACGCTGCTGTCCGATGCGATCATCGTAAAAGGCTCACGCATGATGTTTCGAACGTCGTCCTCGCTCATTGTGCGATAGACCATTCCGGCTCCGCCCTTGTCATACATTTCCAAAATTTGATCGATCTGGTCATCGACCTTTTTTGAATGACGGACCATGTCAGCTATCTCAGCTATGCTCTTACCGTTGAATTCAGGGTTCGGCGCGTATGAAGCCACGTACGCAAAGCTATAATCCGAGAAGCCTTTCTCCTTTAGGTTCTGTTTCATCTCCGCCACGATCTTTGCACGTGTTGCAGGATCGGCCAGCCGTTTTCTTCCCGCGTCGCGTCCGCCGGCGACGGCCCAGTTTGGCAGCCGCACATCGAGCGAAGTCGATGACGCGGGATACGCGTATTGATCAACCGTCACGGTCATCCCCTTGGCTCGCGCGGCCCGCACCATGCCGAGCGTCTCGTCGCTGTGCCCCCAGAGCGTTTTGTCTGAGATCTTAAAGTGCGAGATCTCGACCGGAATGTTTGCCCGCTCGCCGATCTCGAGACTTTCCGCGATCGACTTTTTGACATCAACGCCTTCGTTTCGCATGTGCGTCGCGTAAATTCCGCCATACTTTGCGGCCACGCGCGCCATCTCGGCGATCTCGTCCGTTTTGGCGAACATACCGGGAAGATATTCGAGACCGGTCGAAAATCCAACGGCCCCGTCCTTCATCGCCTGTTCGACCAGAGCGTCCATCTTTGACTGCTCATCCGCGGTCGGCGGCCTGTCGTCGAGTCCCATCACTTTCGCGCGGACAGAGTTGTGACCGACGAGCGTGCCCATATTTACGGCGATCGGTTTCTGTTTCATCCGGTCCAAAAACGCGCGAATATCAAGCTCCGACCCGCCGCAGTTTCCGGTGATCAGCGACGTCACGCCCATACGGATAAAATTTTCGGCGGCCGGGTTGTCGTAAATATCCTCGACGTGCGTGTGTACGTCGATAAAACCGGGCGCAACGATCTCACCGCGAACGTCGATCGTCTGTTTCGCCCCTGACGCATCAAAAAAACCGACCTTCTCGATGTGGCCGTTCTTGATCGCGATCGATCCGCGAAACCAGGGATTTCCGGTTCCGTCGACGATCCGCGCATTCTTGATCACGAGGTCGTATTGATCGGCCTGCGCTGCGACAATGCCGCTTGATGTGAGTTTGCCGCCTGCCATATAAAAAACCGAGATAAGAGCAAATGCAATTAGCACAGTTACCAGTTTTTTCATATCTTGCCGCATGGGGCCGAGACGCCGTCGGTGCACTTCGACCACGCCAGCGATGTTTGCACAACTCCGGTTCGAAGTCGATAGCAAGTGAGGAGATTGAAGCAACTTTCGATACTTGAAGAGATTTAGTTAAATGACGAGATTGAAGAGATCGAGGAGCAGAGATCCTCTCCGCAACATTCAGCGCGATAAAGGGCACGATGATCCGCACGATAATGACAGGTGAAATTCGATGGCCCGCGCGCGATGAAGGGCATGACATTCACCCGTGACCCGCCGGTCATACGAAACCCGAAACGGTCATATGGCCGGGGAAGCTGGTGAAGCTGGTGATGATCCGCCACGCCGCCGATCCCGTCGCGAATTCTATTGTGAGATCATCTTCGATACTATCATCTGATCCGAATGTTGACGGTAACGTCGACCGGCCCGTCCTGGGCGTTATCCACCTCGATCGTAAAATCGCCGTCCTTAGGCAGCACGACCGTAAATCCGTTGGTTTTGTCCTCGGTCTGGATCTCATCATCGAGCAGTCGAACAGAGGCCTTGTCCGTATTGACCGAAACGTCCAGCGTCTGGCCTGCTCTGGCACCGATGACGTACCGACGGCCTTCGTCTGACGGAATCTTAACGTTGATGGTTGTTCCTGACGTACCTTTGGCAAAGCTGACCCGTCGCGACGGGAACAGCGAGCGTTTGTCTTCTTTCCCGATCTGCTTAAGCTTTCCGCTGCTTACGTCGTACCGGGCCGTGATCGCAAATTCGGGGCAGCACGCGCCGCCGCCCGGTCCCGGATCGTTTGCCTCGACGACAAGCTGTCCGTTCTCGACTCGCGCCGTTCTGAGTCCGCCATCAGCCCGATCGCCGCCCGGGATGGTCGCAAACAATGCCGGTTTTCCATCCTTTAGCGAATAAATAAATCCCTCTGAGAAATTTCCGGTCCCGCCCGTGTTGCACACCGTCAGCACGATCGCCTCTTCGGAATTATCTCCGTTCAGGTCGCCGTACGAAACGCTCGTCACCCGGAAATCGAAATGGTCGACATAACCATCCTCTTGTTTTTCGCTTGAGAAATCGCCGTTTTTGACCGTGACTTTTTTGCTTTCTTCGCCCGCGCAATCTGGCTGGTAGGTAAAATCCTTAAAGTCGACGCTGCGGATCTGCTGGTCGGTCTGCGCCTTAGCGGTCCCTGCCTCAGGCTGGGCGGGCGCCTCGTTGGTATTCGTGTTTTGCCCAACTGCGCCTGTATTTGCTGCGTTTTTGAAGACCGAGCAGGCCGCAACCATCACGATGGCCACCACCGTCAGAATGGCGAGTGTAAATTGCTGTTTCATCAATTACTACAAAGACAAATTTCTATGTTTTATTTCTTGTAAACGGTCTTGCCGCCGACGATCGTCGCGGCAACGCCGCCGCGAAATCTCCGTCGGTTGAATGGCGAGTTGCGCGACTTCGACCGCGATTCGGAAACCGTGTAAGTCCACTCACGGTCAGGGTCAAGAATTGTGATATCGGCGATCGATCCGGCTTTCAATGTCCCGCGACCCTCAAGCCGGAGGATTTTCGCCGGATTAGCCGAACATAGTTCGACGAGACACTCGAGACCGATCACCCCTTTATGCACAAGTTCGGTCAGCGAAAGGCCGACTGACGTTTCGAGGCCGATAATGCCAAAAGGCGCGCGGTCATACTCAAGCGCTTTCTCGTCCGAGTGGTGCGGCGCGTGGTCGGACGCGATCGCATCGATCGTGCCGTCCTGTATTGCGGAAATGAGCGCTTCCACATGCTCCTCACTGCGAAGCGGCGGCGCCATTTTTGTGTTTGTGTCGTAGCCTTCAACTGCCTGATCGGTCAGCGTGAAATGATGCGGCGCGACCTCACAAGTCACATTTATTCCATCATTTTTCGCGCGTCGGATCGCTTCGATCGCACCATTTGTCGACACGTGAGCGATGTGAATATGCGCGCCCGTTTCCTTCGCAAGCAAGATATCGCGGACTACATCGATCTCTTCAGCCAACGCTGGTAAGCCTTTTAGTCCCAATAGTAACGAGACCCGTCCTTCGTGCATTACGCCGCCGGAGGACAATGATCTGTCTTCGCAATGGTCGATCACCGGCAGGTCAAAGTCCTTTGCGTACTGCATCGCGCGTCGCATTATTCCGGCATTCGGAACCGGCCGCCCATCATCGGAAACAGCGACCGCTCCGGCGGCCTTCATTTCACCCATTTCAGCCAGCTCGCTGCCATCGGATGACTTTGTGATCGCGCCGATCGGAAAGACATTTGCCAGCGCTGCCCGCTCGGCCTGCTCGATCATATATCGGGTGATCGCAGCATTATCATTGACCGGAGAGGTGTTCGGCATCGGGCAAACACTCGTAAAGCCGCCCGCCACCGCGGCGGCGCATCCGCTCGCTATCGTCTCCTTATGTTCCTGGCCGGGCTCGCGAAGATGTACGTGCATATCGATGAATCCGGGCGCGACGAGCAGCCCGGTCGCATCGAAGATTTCATCAACCTCAGGCTGTGCGTCGGTCGGCCTGATCCATGCCGATATCCGACCGTCCTCGACCAGAATATTCATCCCCGTATTTTCCGGCGCAACAGGGTCGACAAGGTGACCGTTAGCGATCAATAATTTCATCTTTGCGGCGAACGAAGCCTGTCAAAAGTCTGCTCAAAGTTAAGAAAAAAAATTTTAACACGCTACAACCAATTCACTTCCAAGGTTATCAAAGCAAGATACTTAACCATAATGTCTAGTTATCGCGGATCGCGTTTTCAAAAATTGGATTTATCGGAAATCTCATCCGAAATTTCCGACGACATCGTGGTTGACGTGGCGGCGCGGCTCGGTCTTGAATTGTGCTTGGGCCGTTATTCTATAAAGGCTTTTTGTTACTAGTGGCCCTTTTGGCTTGTCATTTGCGTTTATTGCGAGTGAAAAGCGATAGGGCTTTTTCTATTTCAATGAGGGTTGCATGGGTATCGACTCGTGATCTCGATGGAATAATTTTTATAACGACGGGTTTATGTAATCAGGTGCTGTAAGACACTTAAGGCCATCGACAGTCGGCGATCTATCTCGAAATATTCCGCCGGTAGCGATGGCCCCAAGTAATTGTATGAGACCGTGTCAGGCTCATAACTCGAACGCCACTAGTGCGCTCAAGCGTTTTTATTATAGCGCCTTTTTCAAGACCCCCGTAGCAGAACAAGGAGTAAAAATGAAAAAGGTAATTATTTGTTTCTTTGCTGTATTGGCCTTGGCGGTCGTAAGCGCGTCGGCGCAGGAACCTTTCGGGTCGATACAGGGAACTGTGACAGACGCTCAAGGCGCGATAGTGCAGAACGCGACCATCACAGTTCGCAACCTCGCAACCAATGCTGCGAGGACTTCGGTAACCAATGATCAGGGACATTTTCTCGTCCCTCAGCTTCAGCCCGGGGCCTATGAAATAAAAGCGTCGGCAACAAATTTCAAACAGTCTGTGTTAGGCAATATCCAGGTTCAGGTTGGGCAAACCGCCTCGGCCGATATTGCTCTTGAGGTCGGCGACGTCGGCGAAACAGTGACCATCTCGCCGCAGGGCGAGGCCCAGATCGACCGCAGCGACAACACCGTCTCGGGCGTAGTGGGAACACTGCAGATCGAGAATCTTCCGCTCAACGGGCGAAACTTTCTTGATCTTGCGCAGCTTCAGCCTGGAACCGAAAAAGTAGACGGCGCGTCATTCGATCCGACCAAGGCAAACTTTACCGGCGTCTCGATCGGTGGCCAGGCGGGCCGCTCGACCCAGATAACGGTTGATGGCGGTTCGGTCGTTGATAACGTGGTCGGTACCACGGTCCAGAATTTCTCGCAGGAGATCGTTCAGGAATTTCAGATCGGACTTTCAAACTACAGTCTGTCGACCGGTGCATCCGCAAGCGGTTCAGTAAACATCGTTTCGCGGTCCGGTTCAAACCATTTTCACGGCAACACATTCATCTATGCCCGTGACGATTCGTTTGCGGCCTTTCCTGCGCTGAACCGATTGGTTGCGGCCGAAGGGATCCCGACCGAGGCGCAAGCCGATCGCATCCCGTTCGATCGTGAACAGTTTGGCGGAACTTTTGGCGGGCCGATCATCAAGGACAAACTCTTCTTTTTCGGCAGCTATGAGCAAAATATCCAGGACGGCTCAGCCATCTTCAATCCGCTGGCCTCGCCGAGCTTTGCCGGTTTTCGGGCAAATCCGTTTCGAGAGAAGTTGTTTACCGGCAAGCTCGATTGGACGATCAACCAGGGAACCTCGGCGTTCTTCCGATATTCGTTTAACGACAATCGGGATACCGGGCCGTTTCCGGGAGGTTCCGGCATCGTTCCGCGTGACAGCGACAGCGGCATTTTCACGTCAAACGATGACACCGTTACGAATAACTCGAACAGTTTCGTCGCGGGTTTGACCAATGCTATTGGAACAAACGTCAGCAACAACTTCGTTTTCAACTACACCGATTTTCGCAATCATATCACCCCGGTAACCGAAGGTTTTCCGGAAATAAGGCTTCTGCCGGAAAGCGATTTTCGGTCGGGA
>DASXPW010000234.1:0-6537 GCA_036493385.1 Pyrinomonadaceae bacterium | reverse complement strand
CGTTTCAAGCTGTGGTGTTGCTGGACATTATGTTCAGGCTGCGAATTCAATGATGCCAAATATCGGTGTTGGCGATCATTTAGGAACGTTCAATATAACGAACCAGAGCGTCAATCCGATTAAACGATTTGACATAGTCGTATATAAGGCCCAGCCGGTTAAGAGAAATGCTGACGAGTTTTCTTACCATATACATCGGATAATCGGAATGCCGGGGGAAAAGATAGAAATCAAACAAGGAAATGTTTTTATTGATGGAAATCTCCTGGAGGAGCCCTTCGGTCGCATCGAAGGGGGTCTGGATTTTCCAGCAACTGATATTCCCGCGGGTGAATACTTCTTGCTCGGAGACAATCGTCCAAATAGCCTCGATAGTCGCTACTGGATCAAGTCTACGATAAAGCGCGAAGACATCATTGGAGTAGTTACGAAGATTATTAAAAAGGAAGATTACGACAACGGTAAACGTTGGTAATTATGGAGATCAAAGCGATCGGCTGCGAGCCATTGTCACTTAAGCGAGTTGGCGTTGAGAATGGCCACACGCTGAAAGTGTATCGCGACATGGGCGGTTACAAATCGCTTGAAAAAGCCCTCAAGATGTCGCCGGCCGACATTATTGAAGAGGTAAAGAAATCAGCGCTGAGAGGGCGTGGCGGCGCGGGCTTTCCGACAGGTATGAAATGGTCGTTCGTGCCGAAGGACAGCCCAAAGCCAAAGTATGTCGTCTGTAATGCGGACGAGTCGGAACCGGGATCCTTTAAGGACCGCTATTTGATGCAGTACGACCCGCACGCGGTGATCGAGGGCATGATCATCGCAGGGCACGCGCTCGGATCGGCGACCGGTTACATTTACACTCGCGGTGAATACAAATACCTCATCGACATCATGGACGTCGCGCTGGCCGAGGCACGTGAGGCGGGCTTTCTTGGCAAGAATATTCTCGGCTCCGGATTCGCTCACGACATTCACACACATACCGGTGCCGGCGCCTACATCTGCGGTGAGGAAACCGCACTGCTTTCGTCGCTCGAAGGCTTTCGCGGGCACCCGCGTATGAAGCCGCCCTTCCCGGCTGTTGAGGGCCTTTATGCAAGCCCGACCGTCGTCAACAACGTCGAGACATTTACATCCATTCCGCAGATCATCGAGATGGGCGGCATCGCCTGGCGTGATCTAGGCACGGAAAAATCAGGTGGCACAAAGCTCTGGTCGATCAGCGGTCATGTCAAACGCCCCGGCGTGTACGAGCTGCCGATGGGCTACGCCGATATGGAAAAGTTAATCTTCGAGGACTGCGGCGGGATGCTTCGCGATGATAAGAAGCTCAAAGCGGTGATTCCCGGCGGCTCAAGCGTTTACATAATGAACGCCGGCCAGATCTTGGGCAAAAATGTCACGCTTGATTACGAAGGACTTGTCGCTGCCGGCTCGATGCTCGGCACGGGCGGAATGATCGTCATGGACGAAACCGTCGACGTGATGGAATCGACCAAGAACCTAAGCGAGTTTTATAAGCACGAGTCGTGTGGCTGGTGCACGCCGTGTCGTGAAGGGACCGACTGGATAGTAAAGATATTTAATCGCATCGAGGCTGGGGGCGGTCGTCCTGAAGATGCGCAATTGTTGCTCGACATTTGCGACAACATCGAGGGTAAGTCGTTTTGTCCTCTTGGCGACGCGGCCGCGTGGCCCGTTCAGTCGGCGATCAAGCAGTTTCCGGACGATTTCCGCAAGTGGCTGGTGGATAAAGCCCACGGAAACGGAGTTGTTGCGCCGAACGTTTAGAGAAGTTCAGAAAATTGAGCGAAGTAATGGTTTCGATAGCGACGAGACATAGGCAAATTGTATGTTCGATGACGGCGGCATTCCTCCTCGGCCTTGCCTCGATCTGCGCCGCAGCCCAGTCTAAACCGCCTGTCGTCTTTATTCCTGGTTTGACCGGCACTGAGCTTGTAAACAGCAAGACCGGCGAGAAGGTTTGGTTTCGTCTGCGGCGCGCCAAAGGCGACGACCTGCGATTGCCCATCTCGCCGAATATTGCTGCCAATAAGGACAATTTGATCCCGGGCGATATTATCCGAAGCATCAAGGCCGGACTGCTGCCGCGAGTCGATGTCTACGGCGGTTTTTTGACCGCCCTTGAAACCAATGGTGGCTATCGTGAAGGTAAATGGAACGCTCCGCCGCCTCGCGGCTACGAAAACACGGTCTATATCTTTGCCTACGACTGGCGTCGGGACATCGTCGAAAACTCGCGACTGCTGGTCCGCAAGATCGAGGCGCTAAAGCGCAGACTTCGCCGACCGAATCTCAAATTCGACGTGGTCGGGCACTCTTTGGGCGGTTTGATCGCCCGATACGCAGCGATGTACGGCGATGCCGATCTTCCGGCGGGCGGCTCTGCGTCATCGACCTGGGTCGGCTCGAGAGATATCGGGCGTCTGGTGATCATTGGTTCACCGAATGAGGGTTCGCCGCTGGCGCTCAGGAACCTCATCAACGGATTTCCGCTGCTGGGCATCGAGCTGAAGCTGCCGTTCGTCCAGGACCTGTCGAAATTCGACATTTTTACGATACCGGCCGCTTTTGAGCTTTTGCCGGCTCCGAATACGCTAATGGCGTTCGACGCCGAGTTAAATCCGATCTCGATCGATCTGTACGATCCGGCAACATGGACAAAGTACGGCTGGAATGTCATTAACGACAAAGACTTTCAGAAACAATTTACGCCGGCCGAACAAAAAGCTGCCCCGATATATTTAGCGGCCGTCCTCGACCGGGCGAAGCGGCTCTACCAGTCTCTGGACCTTCCGGTCACCGCAAAGACTCCGGTCGCTATAACGTCGATCGGTGCCGATTGTAAGGACACTCTCGACGCGATGGTACTGTATCAGAAAAAGGACGGCGACTGGGACGCATTGTTTAAGGCGGACAGTTTCACGGCGCCTGACGGGCGAAAGGTGACGTCAGACGATCTCAAGGCAAAGATTTACGGCCCGGGCGACGGCATTGTTTCACGTCGATCGTTCACCGCCGCGACCATCGCTGAAGCCGACGGTGTCGAATCGATGTTTCTGCCCGGCTCGACAACGTACATCTGCGACGGCCACGACAAGCTGCCCGGAAACGAGGCGGTCCAGGCTAAGGTTCTGTCAATACTGACGGGCCGGAAATGAAATTTATCGATAAACAAGTTACTTTATTAGGAGAATTTAATTTTTATGGGAAAAGGCGATAAGCGAACGCGCCGGGGAAAGATCTCTGCCGGAAGTTTCGGCAAGACGCGGCCAAAATATAAAAAAGACGTGTACGTTCCCTCCGGTGACAGCGGATCCACCGAGGCGGCAGCACCAAAAGAGCGGAAACCTAAGGTCCGAAAGAAAAGTACCGATGAACAAGCGGCCGCCTAAATTTAATGTCCATTGACTTAATTAAGGTAACGATAAACGGGCAGGAATTTCAGGTCCCGAAAGGCTCTCGTCTGATCGACGTTTGCCGCGAAAACGGGTTTGGTATTCCGTCGTTTTGTTACTACAAGGACCTGGCGCTGCAGGCGTCATGCCGTATGTGTCTGGTGCGCATCGAGAAAATGCCGAAGCTGCAGACATCATGCACCATCATCTGCACCGACGGCATGGTCGTCACGACCCAGAGCGAAGAGGTTGAAAAAGCTCAGCGCGCGATGGGTGAATTCCTGCTTGCCAATCATCCGCTCGATTGCCCCGTCTGCGACCGCGGCGGAGAATGCGAGTTGCAAGAGGTCATCTTCGATTGGGGCGATGTCGAAGAGCGGTTTACTGAGCGTAAGAACGCACAGCCGGAAAAGTATCTTTCGCCGGTAGTCGCGAACGACCCACAGCGATGCATTCTCTGTAAGCGCTGTACCCGTGTCTGCGACGAGTGGATGGGTGAGGATGCCATTGAGGCGGGGAATCGAGGTGTCAACACGGTCATCGGTACGTACGGCGGCTGGCTTAATTGCTCGCAATGCGGCAATTGCATCGAGGTCTGCCCGACCGGAACGTTGCTCGACGGCACGTACCGTCATGAGACCCGGCCATGGGAACTTGATCAGACGATCACAACCGATCCTTACAGCTCGGACGGCATGCAGATGAGCATCGGCACGCGCGGCGGAGCCGTTCATCGAGTCGTTGCTCGCGACCGTTATGTCGATGGACTTAACGGTGAATTCCTCGATGTCAAAGCTCGGTTCGGCCACGGCTTTGTCAATCACCCATCCCGAATAAAAGTACCGCTGATCCGTTATTCAAAAGGCGGGAGTCTGATTCCCGCGACTTGGGACCAGGCCGTCGCTTTGATCGCAAGTAAATTCAAGGAAGCTGGTTCGGTCGGCGTTATTGCAAGTCCGCGTTTAACGAACGAGTCAATCTTTACATTACGTCGATTTGCCGAGACCGCGGGTAACGGAGCGTATGCTGTCGACGATCCTTTTGACCTCACGCCGGTTTTCGAGAACCTCAGCGTTCCGCTAGCGACGCACAACGATATCCGCTATGCAAAAACGATCCTGTTGATCGGCGGCGAGCCCGAAGAGGAACAAACCTTTACGGCGAAGCAGATCCGCCAGGCCGTCAACAACGACGGAGCAAAGCTGATCGTCGTCAACGATACGCCCATCCGTATGACGGACAACGCCGCGCATTTTCTTCATATAAATCGCGGTGCCTACGATGCGTTTGCGTTGGCCTTTGCCGACTCTGCCGACGAGGCGACGCTTAAGAAGCTTGGCGTAACCTCGGACGAGTTTGAAGCTGTGATCCGCACCATTGGCGAGACAAAGGGCGACCTTGTGATAATGCTCGGCGGCGAGTTGTCGCCCGACGCATTGGCCGCGTTGTCTGCCGCAACGGCGAATTTTTCTTCCGACTCGGGCCGGATACTTCTGCATCCGCTGGCGAAGTATAACAACTCGGTCGGCGCGAACGACATCATGCCCGGCCGGAAATCAGTTGAGGAAGTCGTTCGAGGCTCCGAAGCGCTTCTGATCGGTGGCAGCCTCCAAGACACGAGCGTGCTCGAAAGCAAAGATTTCATTGTCGTGCAGGAAATGTTTGAGACCGACACCACAAGCTATGCCGATGTCGTGCTGCCTGCAGCCAGCTTTGCCGAGGTCGACGGAACGTACACAAACAACGCCGGCAATGTTCAGCGTGTACGCAAAGCTATCGATCAATTGCATCAGTCGCGGCCCGATTGGATGATCACAACGCTGATCGCTCGGGAGCTCGGAATTGATTTTGGCTACGATTTTTCGGCGTCGATGGTGTTTAAGGGCATTGCCGACAACGTGCCGGCTTACGCCGGTTTACGATACCCGGCCCTAAAAGATGAGTCGCATCCGGTTCAGCTTAAGCACGAAATAAAAGGCAATGCCGGACTTTCAGCCGTCGTTGGTCGCTTGAGCGACTCTGTATCAAAACTTGCGGACGACGCGGGAAAATACACCGGGCGGCCCAAGATCGGTCACAAGCTTCACCGCGTCACGGTGATGACCGGAAAGACCGATCAATTTCACTTGCTGGCGCACGGCAATCCAAAACCCGAGAATCTGCTCGTATCGCCGCTTGTTCAGTTCAATCTTGACGGCACGCCGAGCGAAGAGGGCATGGACGAAGCGGCCTCGGTCAGTCTTGAAGACCGGGCATTGATCGGCGTTGGAAACAGTTAGTTGTTTATGGAATCTGTCGCACAAACAGCTTTCCCATGGGTGGTTTGGGTCATTGCGGTTTTGCTCGCCTTTCAGGGTGTGCTGATGGTCGTTGCCTACACGGTCCTCGCGGAGCGAAAGGTACTCGGCTGGATACAGGGCCGTATCGGACCGAATCGGGTGGGCCCGTGGGGATTGCTGCAGCCGTTTGCCGATCTTCTTAAATTCATCTTTAAAGAAGACCTCGTTCCGGACAAATCGACGAAATTTGTCTACTATCTCGCGCCGATAGTTGCTCTGACCTGCGCGCTAATGCCAATGGTCGTTTATCCGTTCGGGCCGACGCTAAATGACCCGATGGGTACGATCGGGCCATGGCTAGACTGGGCGCTCGGATGGATCCCGGGAATTGGAACCTACATCGTCGAATTTGTCACCTGGCTGACGCCTCGCGCCGTCGATATGCCACTGACGATCGCGCAGATAGACGTCGGTGTCTTGTTCGTACTCGGTATCACCTCGGTCGGCGTTTACGGAATCGCGTTGGCCGGCTGGTCCTCGAACAGTAAATATTCGCTGATGGGCGGCCTGCGTTCGTGCGCTCAGATGATCTCGTACGAGCTGGCGATGGGAGCCGCCGTTCTCGGACCGGTCCTTCTCGCCGGATCGCTGGACCTAAATTCGATAATCGGCGCACAGATGCATTCGCCATGGTACATGCGCTGGTTCATCGTCCCGCAGTTCGTCGCCTTTGTCGTCTTTTTGATCGCCGCCTTTGCCGAGACCAACCGTGTTCCGTTCGACCTGCCCGAGGCTGAGACCGAGCTTGTCGCCGGATTTCATACCGAGTACAGTGCGCT
>DASXPW010000233.1:0-6185 GCA_036493385.1 Pyrinomonadaceae bacterium | reverse complement strand
CCGCGATGCGCGTATTGTTCAGACCTTCCGCCTTGAGTTTTTTGACCTCTGCGATCATTGCCGTTTTTTCCGTGTCGCTGCGAAACTTTAGGTGCAGGTTTTCAATACCCGACCCGGCCGGGACAAACTTGATAAAGTTTGTGTCCTTAACGATGCGTGCGAGATAGACGTTTTCCGAGTGGTAAATGATCTCGGTGTTTCTCGCCTTGATCTGCTTGAAATACCTTAGATTCGGTTCCATCGCACTCTCGCCGATCGCAAATGACGAGTCGCAAAAGTTGATGATCATCTTCGATCCCTGAAGGTCGTTTCGCCCGAGCGGTTTTGTCGAGTCACGTTTTGGCGTGTGAGCCAGCGCGAGTATCGACAGATCGTGCTTCGATTTCAGTTCTTTGAGATATTTCATCAACGGCAGAGCGCTTCGTGCGTTTTCCGTTTCGTCTCTCAAATACGTCAGGTTGTCGACGATCAGGATCTTCGCACCCGTGGCCGCTACCACCTTTTCGATCGAGTGGTTGAGATACTCCTCAAACTTGACGAACCCTTTCAGGTCCGTCGCTTTTGGATTTATCTCGGCCCGATAAAAGTTCGGGTGAAAGCGGTAATGGTTCGCGTAGGTGTCGGAGCCTTTGACCTGCTCCGAAAATCGAGCTTCGAATTGCTTTGCCGTCAACTCGAAATCGAAATAGATGATCTTTTGCCCGTCGCACTCGACCTTTAAGGCTCGTTTACCCCACCGGTCGCAGATCGTCTTTGTCTGGCCGCGCGAAACAGCATCGGCGATCTGGACGGCAAGTATCGATTTGCCGACATTCGTGTCCGCGAACAAAATGCAGACTTCTTTCTCGAACCAAAATTCACCGAAAAGCATTTTCGGAACCGGTTGCGTTTTCGACTGATCAAGCCACGTATTCGCTTGGGTGCAGAGAAACAGATCGTCGGATCCCGGGTTGACCGGAGCTCGCCATTTCTGTGTTCGCTCGACCATCAGCGAAATGCGTTCCTTGATCGCGTCGGTGTCGAGTCCCTCGTCCTGGACACAGAGACGAACAAGATCAGAAACGTCCGGTCCGCTCTTTTCGGGTTCGTCGCGGCCGTCCCAAACATCGAGAATTTTCACCGACGCAGCCGCCGGCAAGATCATTGCCGCGGCCTCTTCCGCCTGGATGCGGCCAGGCACATCGTGATCTCTAACAACTATCACGTCCAAGCCTGTTAGATAGGCGTTAAACTGCGGTTTCCATGCCTTGAAGCTGGTCGCGGTGAAGCCTAATTCACCCAGAGCATCGGCGTCTTTTTCGCCTTCGCAAAGAAAGATGTCCGAGCCACTTTTTGCACCACGTATCAACTCCGGCAGACGGTACGGCACTCGTTCGATGTCGCCGAGACTCCATACCGCCTTACCGGTTTCGTCGTAACGACGTTGCCGGAAATCCTTTGGAAAATATCGGACGTTTTCATAAAGCAGTTTGCCGTTTTCGTCGGTGTACGGGTAAACGGTATGAACTTTCTTGGTGCCTGAAGATTGGAAAACAAGAAAGTCTGAATGCGCTGCGGTCTTGGCCACCGGTTCGCCCAGCGACCGGTGGGATGGTCCGGTAATTGTCTTGTCAAAGAGGTCGGGAAAGTTAAGATCGAGATGCCTAAGTATGTCAGTAGGCCTGCAACCGGCATGACAGTTGATCAATATCCTTCCTTCTGATTCCGCGACCGAGAGACTTTGCTTTTTATCGTCATGGGCCGGGCATTTCGCGGCATACCCCGCCCACCCCCTTCGCACTCCGGAGAGCCGAGGGAGAAATTGTGAAAGATTCATAATCCTCCAAGTTAGGTTTTAGGTTTCGGTCCGTGAGACGTGGGAGTCAACGACCGTGTTCTAATGTATAACACACATTACATCGTTTGTCAAGACATTTTTTCATCTGTGCAACAAAAAATTTCTATCTAACACTTCGGGCTGATACGCCTGATAGCGACCCTAACTGTTAAATGCGTAATTTCTCAGGCCTTTTCTGGTAGATAGAGCGAGCTGAAAGCAGGGCGACGCGTGCCGGGTTGTTGGCCGATAGGCTAGACTAGCTGAATGCGCGAGGGCGGCGGCCGGAGTAAATATCTCGATCGATATCGCGGGTTGTCGGCAAACGTGCTGGCGTTGAGCCTGGTCAGCCTGCTCAATGACACTTCGAGTGAGATCATCTATCCGCTGCTGCCGGCTTTTCTGGCATTGACGCTTGGGGCGTCGCCGTTTGCGATCGGGCTGATCGAGGGCCTGGCCGAGTCGGTCGCCAGCATCCTCAAACTTTTCTCGGGTTATCTCAGCGATAAATTTGGCACACGAAAGCTGCCTGTGTTTCTCGGTTACGCGCTGGCCGCCATTACGCGTCCGTTCCTTTCGTTTGTGACGACCTGGCCGCAGGTGTTGGTTGTCCGGACGGCAGACCGCGTCGGCAAAGGAATTCGCGGCAGCCCGCGCGACGCGCTGATCGCGGCGAGCGTGCCGGAATCTGAGCGCGGATTCGCGTTCGGCTTTAACCGCGCGGCCGACAATATGGGTGCCGTGCTCGGCCCGCTGATCGGTTTTATTCTCCTGTATTTTATAGCGAGAAATGCCGACAGCCCGACCGCCCACGAGTATCAGCAGGTCTTTTTGTATGCGTCGATCCCGGTGGTGCTCGGGGTGCTGGTCATCGTCGGGTTTGTGCGTGAAAAGGACAAGCCGGCAGCGACGAACGGCGGCGTGCCGATCAGATTTTCGCTGGGTGCATTTGACAGCAAATTTAAGCTGTATCTCGGCATCGTCGCGCTGTTTACACTGTCGAATTCGAGCGATGCGTTTTTGCTGCTGCGGGCCGAGCAATCCGGCATCGCGCCCGTTCTGCTGCCGCTGCTCTGGGTCGCTCTGAATATCAGCAAGGTCGTGAGCTCGCTGATCGGCGGCCATCTGTCGGACATCATCGGCCGCCGCCCGCTGATCGTCAGCGGATGGATCGTGTACGCGCTGGTTTATCTTGGATTTGCGTTTGTGGGTTCGGCGTGGGAGGCGTGGGCGCTGTTTATCGTCTACGGAACGTACTTCGGCCTGACCGAGGGCACCGAAAAAGCGCTTGTGGCCGATATGGTTCCCGAAGATAAACGCGGCACGGCATATGGCTTTTATAATCTCGCGATCGGCATAACCGTGCTGCCCGCGTCGCTGCTGTTTGGTCTGGTCTGGGATAACTCCGGCGCACCGACGGCGTTTATCGCAAGCGCCGTCGTGTCGATCGCGTCAGCGCTGCTTCTGGTTAATTTGAAGTTGAAAAAATAAGCCGCGTAGGTCGTCGCGGCTCGTTATTTGAACAATTTGAAAACAGCTTTCAGCTTTCAGAAAGCCTAGCGATCAGTGAGACGCACCGAATTGACCATTGTCCGAAACGCGCTGTCGTAATTCGCGGCCTCGCTCTGCGGCGCGACCGTTGCGAGATAAAACAGATCGCCATTTCGCATCAGCGCGGTGTAGACAGTCACCGTCTCGGTCTCGCCGGTGATGTCGGAGCGGCCCGTTAACTCGGCCGTGTAACCCGAGAGTCCTGAGAGCGATGCCCTGGTCAACGAGCCGCGTTGCCGCAAGTACTGATTTCCCTGTAACAGACTCGAAATATAGTCCTGCGTCGCCTGATACGCGTCGCGGTTGCCGGAGCCGGCGATGCCGATCATCGCGCCGTGCGTGATGCCCTGTTCACCGTAGGCACCCTCAGGTGCGAACGTGACCTGGCTCGAGGTCGCAAGGTCCTGCCAATTGTCCGGAATGCGGAGGCTGATCCAATTGCCGCCCGTGTATGTTCGCGTCCGGCCGGAGGGATATTCGACATTGCGGCTGTAGCGGCCATTCGCGGCCGGTCCCTGGCTGCCATATACTCCGCCACCGCCGGTCCGATCAGATCGCTGCTGCAGGTCGGCCATCGACCGTGCCCGCGGCATGCCGGCGAGGCGGCTCTTGACGCGCTCAAATTCGCGTGTGAGCTTGATCGGGCTTGACGAGACGCGGAGATATTGCGCCTCGCGATTGATGGCATCGTAACGGTTGCCGGGATTCGGGTGATCGCTGAGCCATTGCGGGCCGCGGCTGCCGCCCTGCTGCTCGATGGTGCGGAAAACATTGGCCAGATCGCGCGGGTCGTAACCGGCATTCGCCATGATCTGAGCACCGAGCATGTCGGCCTGCGACTCGTACTCACGGCTGTATTTGGTCATCCAGGCCTGCGCTCCGATCGCTCCGGCCTGGGCGCCGGCCTGACCGCCGAGTATCGCGCCCCCGAGGATCATACCAATAACGCCGAGCTGGTTCCCCACGCTTCCTTGTTTGGTAGCCTGCGCCGTGGCGTGACGGAGCGCGACGTGCGAGATCTCATGGGCCATAACGCCGGCCATCTCGCCCTCGTTCTTGGCGGCCTGGATCATGCCACGGTCGACATACATAGGACCGCCGGGAAGTGCAAACGCGTTGATATCGCTTGCGTCAACAACCTTGAAACGGTAATGGAACTCGGGATGCTGAAACTCAGGCGGGATCGCGGCAACAAGCCGCTCGCCGACGCTGGCGACATAGTCGGTCGTGATGGCATCGTTCAGCACCGGATATTGGCGTTCGGCCTCGCGGGCGGCCTGATCACCGAGCTTGATATCGTCTGAAAGCTTGTATTTATTCCTCGGCGCAATGATCCGCGTCTGTTGCCCAAGGGTGGCTATCGGCAGGACACCGAGCGTCCAGACAATGGCAGTGACAAGCAGGCGGCTTTTCAACTTTGGCTTCATATTTTCCCCTTAAAACCAGTGAATCTGAGTATTAAATTATGCTTGAGGGGCGAGAAATTCAAGCAATACCGCAGTTTGATGACCTGTCTGAGGTTAGACGTTTACAACGATTTAGCACCGGGGCTTCGCTCGTGCACCGTGTGCCGTGTTACGAAGCTGTTAAGTATTTTACCTCGAATTCAGATTTGCTCGAACAAAAGACATATACTATGCCCTTAAGAGATCGTTCGACGAAGGCAGATGCAGTTAAAAGGAGATCTGAGAGCTAATCGTTTAGCTTGTAGGAGCGGTTTGCGTCGATCAGACTTAAGACGGATTTTCATACCGGCAGTAATTGGAGACTACAAATAATGGCTTTTAGCTTACTACCACGCGAAGACGAGTATTTTGACCTGTTTACGGAAATAACCGGCAAGATACAGGAGGCAACGAACCTGCTTATTCGAATGGTCAGCGAGGACAATGTCGATTTCATCGCGTACGCGCGGCAGATCAAGGATGTCGAGCACGGCTGCGACGAGATCACCCATAGGATAACGACCAAGCTCAACAAGTCTTTCATCACGCCCTTTGATCGCGAGGATATTTACACGCTCGCAGTCGCGCTCGATGACGTTTGCGATTACGTGGACGCCGCAGCCCGAGCAATACGAATGTACGACATAAGGACCTTCAGCGAGTACGTTCGGCAGTTGGCGCGGCTGCTGAACTCACAGGCCTCGGCAATGAACAGCGCAGTCGGAATGTTGAAAAACCCTTCCGGCATGAATGCCCAGATCGTCGAGATACACCGACTTGAAAATGAGGCCGACGAGGCCTATTCGCGGGCGATCGGCGATCTTTTTAAGTACTCGAAAGACCCGATCGAGGTCATTAAGGTTAAAGAGCTTCTCGAAATATTGGAAAACGGCACCGACAAGTGTGAGCAGGTTGCCAACATCATGGAGAGCGTTGTCCTAAAGCACAGTTAGTAGTGGATAGAGGAAAGTTGAGAGTGGACAGTGGAGAGTATTGAGTGGCTGAGAGTATTTTGAGAGAAAAGTCATATGATTTCGCTCTCCGGGTCGTAAAACTTTCTAGACACCTAATCAAAAAACATGGCGAACTCGTGCTGTCGAAGCAAGTTCTCAGATCCGGCACGTCCATAGGAGCAAACATAGAGGAGGCCAATCAGGCACAGTCGCGAAGCGATTTTATTCATAAGCTATCTGTTGCTCTGAAAGAGGCTGCCGAAACACACTACTGGCGATGAGCTTCAAAAAATGCTGACAGCTTCGATCAAGACGAGCAAAGGTCGAAAACCGTAAACCTACTTTTACTATCCACTATCCACTATCCACTATCAACTAACTTTCTATGGATGGACAAACTGCAGCGATCGGCCTGGTGGT
>DASXPW010000232.1:0-5004 GCA_036493385.1 Pyrinomonadaceae bacterium | reverse complement strand
CGACCGTCATGATCGGCAAAACGCTTGGCGGCGCGACGGTGGCGACTATTCAAGGGCTGATCGTATTGATCATTTGTTTGCTGGCTGGGTTTCGTCCGGTAAGCTGGTTGGCGATCCCGGCGGCTATTTTGTTTATGATCCTGACGGCTGTCGTATTTGCAGGTCTCGGCGTCGCGATCGGCTCTTGGCTGCAGGATATCCAAGGCATGCAGTTGATCATGAATTTCGTCGTCCTGCCGATCTACTTTCTCTCGGGCGCTCTGTTTCCGCTTAAAGGCCTGCCGAGCGTGCTTAGTTTCATCACGCGCATCGATCCGCTCTCATACGGGATCGACGCCTTACGATTACTGCTTATCGGTACAAGTGAATTTACGCTTGTTTTTAGCCTTGCCGTCCTCTGCGGCACGGCACTTCTTTTCGTCGGTCTCGGCAGCTATTCATTCTCAAAGATCCAGCTCTGACCAAACGCTTCGCGATAATCTTTAGGTCATGCCGAGCACCAACCTCAGGAAGTTTGTTAAGTTCGCGCGGCTGACATTGCTCATGTTATGGGCCGCTGTCCTGATCGCGGCGATCGGCTTTTACATCTCCGACCCGTCTCGGTTTACAGCCGCGAACATTGCGGCCTTCATCACTGCGTTCCATACCGAGATCTGGCTGGTTTACTTCGCAATGTCCGTCTTGCGCGGCTTCACGCTATTGCCGAGCACGCCGCTGGTTTTGGCAGGCACGATCGTATTTCCCTCCCAACCGGTCGGTGTTTTGCTCGTCTCGCTCTGCGGCATCGGTCTCTCATCAAGCCTCATATATTTCTGCTCCGAAGCGCTCGGCATCCGCGAATATTTCGAAGATCATAAACCGCAGCTTGTCAGCAGGATCAGACGCCGCCTCGAACAACCACTCGGCATCATGTTCATCGCCGCGTGGGCATTTTTTCCGCTTGTGCCGACCGATCTGGTCTGTTATGTCTCCGGATCGACCGGTGTCAATTACTGGAAATTCATCCTGGCCGTGCTTGTCGGTGAGGCCGTTCTCTGCTCACTCTATGTATTTTTTGGTGGTTCGTTTATAAACTATCTTCGACGGTAAATATTTCTCTCGATAAACGAGCCTTTTCACTATCTCGTGCATCAAAATAGCTCTGGAAGGGATTAATTCTTATGAAAGATTGCAATGATTCGGGCGCCTGTATGGGCAGGCGCGAGTTTTTGGTAAAGGCCGGTTTTGCCGCCGGCTCGATCGTTCTAACGTTCTCGGCTCTCGGCTCGGACGGCTTCGCCGGACTGGTTGAAGACGTAACGATCACCATCGGCCCTGACAGCCCGCTTGGCAAGGTCGGCGGCTTTCAGATCGTCGACTCGTCCGCCGGTAAGCTTATCGTCATTCACGCCGCCGAGGATAAATTCGTAGCATATTCGGCAAAATGCACGCATCGCGGCGGGATCGTCGCCTACGACGCCGATAAAAAGCAGATCCATTGTCCAAAACACGGCTCAAACTTTGACCCGGCAACGGGCGACGTTGTTAAGGGTCCCGCCGACAAGCCGCTGCCGTCGTATCCGACGGATGTTTCCGGCCAGACGGTCACCGTAAAGGCCTAACGACTGTCTTCAAGCATTCATGCAGCCCGTGCACTCGGTTCCTACGATTGCGCGGGTTTCCTTTTGGGGATATAATCCGCGCAAAATAAAACAATTGGCCGCGGCAGACGCACTCTGCCCGGTCTTTCAAGGAGTTAAATATATGGCGACCGCAGCAAACGCAGTTGAGATAAACGAAGATAAAATGCACGATTTTCTGGGTAAAGTCGTTACCGATTTTGGAGCTACCTTTAGCTCCATTCTCGGATATATAGGGACAAAACTCGGGTTGTATCAGTCGCTGGCAAATTCGGACGGGTTGACGCCCGTCGAGTTGGCCGAGAAAACCGGCACGACGGAACGCTATGTTCGCGAGTGGCTTCTCAATCAGGCCGCCGGCGATTATGTTCACTACGACCCGGCCACGGGTAAATACTCGCTTTTGCCCGAGCAGAAGGTAGCGCTGACGGACGAGGACAGCCCGTTTTATGTCGGCGGCGGCTTCTTCGTTGTCAAGGCAATGCTAAATGCTCAACAGCGAATTCAGGACTCGTTCAAAAATGGCGGCGGAATGTTGTGGGGCGAGCATGATCCGGATCTGTTTGTCGGCACCGAGAAATTTTTCCGGCCCGGTTACACAGCTCACCTTATTGCGAACTGGATACCCTCACTCACCGGTATCGAGGAAAAGCTAAAGGCCGGCGCAAATGTTGCCGACGTCGGCTGCGGTCACGGAGCTTCGACCATCATCATGGCCCAGGCCTATCCGAACTCAAGATTTTACGGCTTTGATAACCACGAGGCATCGATCCAAAAGGCAGGCGAGCGGGCCGCGGCCGCCGGCGTTGCTGACCGCGTAACTTTCACGGTCGCGAAGGCGGACGATTACAGCGGCGAAAAATTTGACCTGATCTGTTTCTTCGACTGTCTGCATGATATGGGCGACCCGCGTGGCGCCGCCAAACACGCCTTTGATATGCTGGCCGACGGCGGTAGCTCTATGATCGTCGAGCCCATGGCCGGCAACACCGTCGAGGAGAATTTTAATATTATCGGCCGCTGTTTTTCAGGCGCTTCGACGCTTTGCTGCACGTCAAATTCGCTCGCTCTCGGGGGCCCGGCGCTAGGTGCTGTCGCCAGCGACGATGCGCTCAGAGAGGCCGTTACTTCGGGTGGATTTGCGGAATTTCGGCGCGCCGCCGAAACGCCTTTCAATCGCGTTTTTGAGGCGCGCAAGTAAGTTGGAGGCCACGGTTCGGCCTCGCAGATCTGTCGCGAGGCTCCATTTCAGCCGGTGAAAGCGCTTTGATAAGAACAGATCGGTCGGCTTATGTATGCTGGCATACATAAGATATGGTGCCTTAGTACTAACATTTAAATAGAGACGAAGATCGATAGCGACCGCATCGTGCGTTCATGCACGCCTCCGCTTACCGCTCGTATTTAGAAGTTTAGGCTCTCATCGCCCCACAAGGTCGATGACGATTTGGTTCGATGGCTTAAGGCGTCATATCAGATCTCTCGTTAAGAGTTGTTTCAACTGCAGATCCTGCTTCAGGAGGCTATATGAAAGTAAATAGAAAATGGGTCATCGCCCTTGCGATGCCCGCGCTTATGCTTTTGGCCTCGCACGTTTTCGCACAGGCCGATCAGAAGCCCGTCTTTTCAGGTTATAAAGGCGTAATGATCGGAATGCCGATGTCCGACGCGCGGTCAAAGCTGGGCTCGGCTCGCGACAAATCAGACGAGGAAGACTATTACGTTTATAACGACAAAGAGAATTGCCAGGTGCTCTATGGTCACGATAAGACCGTCAGGGTCATCTCGGTGACATATCTGGGAAAGGACGCGCCGACGGCGATGGAAGTTTTAGGCGTTGACGCCGCGGCTAAGCCCGAGGGCGGTATAAATAAGCGGATCGACTATCCCAAAGCGGGCTATTCGGTCTCGTATCTAAAAACCAAGGGCGACGATCCAATGGTGATCGTAACGGTCCAAAAAATGCTGGTCGCCCAGTAGCTCACCGGGCGACCTCATTTAGGCTGTAAACCGCTACGGACGCGTCCTTTTGCACGCGCCACGCTCCCGCTATATATTAGTTGGGATGACGATACGAATCGGTATCCCGAAAGAAACCCACCCCGGCGAAAAGCGCGTCGCCGCAACACCACAAACAATTATCAAGCTCAAAAAGCTCGGCTTTGACGTCAATGTCGAGGCCGGTGCAGGCGAAGGCATCAACGCACTTGACGGCGAGTACCACGAGGCGGGTGCCCAGGTCTTGAGCGATGCCCGGCGGCTCTACGCCGACTCCGACGTGATCCTAAAGGTGCGTCCGCCCGAAGGCGACGAGGCCGATCTCGTTCGCGAAGGCGGCTGGCTGATCGGCTTTATCTGGCCCGCGCAAAACCGCGAGATGCTGGACCGCCTCGCGAAAAAGAAAGCTACCGTTTTCGCGATGGACAGTGTCCCGCGCATCACCCGCGCGCAAAAGATCGATACGCTGTCGGCTATGGCAAATATCGCCGGCTATCGAGCAGTCATCGAGGCCGCCGTACATTTCCCAAGATTTTTTACCGGACAGATCACTGCTGCCGGACGAATCGACCCTGCAAAGGTTCTGGTCATCGGCGCGGGTGTCGCCGGATTGTCTGCGATCGGCGCGGCGAAAGGTTTGGGTGCCATTGTCCGTGCCTTTGACCCGCGTTCGGCTACAAAGGATCAAGTCGCCTCAATGGGCGCCGAATTTCTCGAGCCCGACGTCAAGGAAGAGGGCGAAGGCAAAGGCGGCTACGCCAAAGAGATGTCCGACGCATTTCTGCGTGCCGAGATGGCTCTGTTTGCCCAGCAGGCAATGCAGGTCGATATCATTATCACGACCGCGCTCATACCGGGCAAACCCGCACCAAAGTTAATTACCACTGGAATGGTCGAATCGATGAAACCCGGCTCGGTCATCGTCGATCTCGCCGCCGAACAGGGCGGCAACTGCGCTCTGACAGTTCCCGGCCAGGTCGTTCATCACAAAGGCGTCACTATCGTCGGCTACACCGATCTGCCGTCCCGCATGGCAAGCATGTCGAGTCAGCTTTACGGTTCGACACTGGTCGCGCTTCTCGAGGTACTTGTTCGCAGCCATGAACGTGTCAGTAGCCCACACGTAAGTACTGGCTCAACTCCAGGCGCATCCGACCCGGCATCCCCAGACGACCTGGAACTGGTAGTCGACCTCGACGATGAGGTGGTCCGCGGAGCGATCGTCCTTGCGGAAGGCAAAATGATGTGGCCGCCGCCGCAGCCGCCCGCGCCGCCCGAGCCCGGTGTCCCGACCAAGAGCACCGCCGCCAAGGCGGTTCCCGCGGCCGCGACGAATTCGCACGGCAGTGCCGAATCAAGCGGCATCAATCCCATCATGCTCGTTGTC
>DASXPW010000231.1:0-4557 GCA_036493385.1 Pyrinomonadaceae bacterium | reverse complement strand
TCGAACCGCATTCACACCATGGAAAAACACCCCCGTGCACGGAAGCTCTTATCGACGCCGGTATAACGCGTGTCGTCGCACCAATCGAAGATCCCAATCCGCTCGTCTCAGGCCGCGGTTTCGAGCGTCTTCGCGACGCCGGTATCGATGTCGTCACCGGAATTCTCGCCGACGAGGCCACGCGCTTGAACGAGAAATTCATCTGCTGGCACCGAAATAAGCGCCCGTTCGTGCATTTGAAACTTGCAATGTCGCTAGACGGTCGGATCGCGCTGAATAAAAGCGTTTCGACAGCTTTATCGGGCGATGCGGCCAGAGAGCGCGTTCAACATCTTCGTCATGAAAATGACGCAATTCTGGTTGGCGGCAACACGGCATTGGTTGACGATCCGAACTTAACCGACCGAAGCGGTTTGCAGCGTCGCAAACCTCTCGTCCGTGTCATTTTGGATAATCGCCTTCGTCTAAGAACTGATTCCAGGCTCGCGACCACCGCAAAGACGATCCCGACCATAGTATTTACGCAAAAGCATGATGCTGACCTGACCGGCCCTCTGATAGACAAAGGCGTGGACATTGTCGAGCTCGACGGCGGCGGCCGGAACCTCGAAACGGCCCTTAAAGTGCTGGCAGAGCGAGAGATACAAAGCGTTTTGGTTGAAGGCGGAACTCAGGTCGCCGGCGCGTTCGTGGATTCACGGCTCGTCGATAAGATAACATTCATCGCCGCGCCGATCGTGATCGGCGGGCACGACGCACCCGCTGCGATCGGCGGAAAGGGCGCGGTAGGGCTCGCCGACGCACTCCACCTTGAAAACATCGAGATCGTCCAGCTTGGTGACGACGTCGAGATGACCGGTTATCCTTCTGCGACGTAAAAACTCCGATGTTTGAGCGGAATGTCCCATTTGCAAAACGCTCCTTCGGTCAAAACTTCCTTGTCGATCATGATTTCGTTGAAAAGATCGTCGCCGCAGTTCGACCGACGTCTGACGACACGATCGTCGAGATCGGGTCCGGCCGCGGCGCTCTCACTGAAGAGTTGGTAAAGAACGCCCGACGTGTGATCGCGATCGAGCTTGAACGCGACATGGTCACCTTGCTGGACGAAAGATTCTCCGGGGATGAAAATTTCCAATTGCTTGCGGCCGACGCGCTAAAGGTAAACTTTGCGGAGCTTTCACCTGGTGAAACACTGAAGCTCGTCGCCAACCTGCCGTATAACGTTTCGACGGCCATTCTGCAGCGTTTGATCAAATATCGTCATTCCTTTTCCGAAATGGTTTTGATGTTTCAGCGTGAGGTCGTCGATCGGATCGCTGCCCGACCCGGAAACACCGACCGCGGGTATCTAACGGTCTTAGTCGAGGCGTATTTGGAAAGTGAGCGCCTTTTCGATGTGCCTCCGGCTGCATTTCGTCCCAGCCCAAAAGTTTGGAGCTCTGTGGTCAGACTTAGGCCGAAACCGGACAAGCCCAAATGGCCAGATGATCGATTCAAACGTCTCGTCAGTGCCGGATTTCTTCAAAAACGAAAGACACTGCAAAATAATCTGCGCTCGTCGGCCGCTGCGCTGGGTCTAGACCCTGAGCGAATAACCGATCTGCTTCTCGTGTGCAATATCGAGCCTTCGCGACGTGCAGAAACGCTGACCCTTTCGGAATGGGAATGCCTTGCCTTGAAATTAGACTGACTTATCACCGGGCTCTTTATCGCGACCTGGAAAAATGATCGACGCGACGATCGCAGCAGCGATCGCAGCGGCGATTATTCCCAACGACCATGTGATCGGGAAACCGTCCTCGTAAAGCCCGTTTAGCCACACCATTTTGAGCCCGACAAATGTCAAGACGAAGGCCAGACCGTAATGCAGCAGGTGAAACCGTCCGATCACGCCGGCGAGCATAAAGTACATAGATCTCAAACCGAGGATCGCAAAAATATTTGATGTGAAAACGATGAAGGGTTCATTCGTCACGCCAAAAACGGCTGGCACGCTGTCGACCGCAAAAATGATGTCCGAGATCTCAAGAAATAGTAATGCAATAAACAGCGGCGTCGCGTGCCACATACCTTTTTCGTGCTTAAAAAACTTATGACCGTGTATTTCATGCGTTGCCGGTATGAACCGTCGAAACAGCCGGATGATCAGATTGTTTTCAGGGTGGACATCTCTTGAACTTGGAAGAAACATCTTTATGCCCGTCAGGATCAGGAATGCTCCAAAAACATAGACGACCCAGTGAAATTGGAGCAACGCCGAGCCAAGCGCGATAAAGATCGCCCTGAAGATCAAAGCTCCTAAGATCCCGTAAAACAGGACCCGGTGTTTATATTTTGGAGGGATCGCAAAATAACTGAAAACGAGTATAAAGACAAAGATGTTGTCGATCGAGAGCGAATATTCGAGAACGTATCCCGCGAGAAACTCCAGAGCGCTTTTTGCGCCGATCACGGGACCAAATTTCCACGAGGCGTAACCATACAATATTCCATTGAAAATCAATGCCAGTGTCACCCAAATCGCGCTCCAAACGGCCGCCTCTTTAAAAGTGATCTCGTGCGCCCGGCGATTGAAAATACCGAGGTCGAGCGCAAGCATCATCAATACGAACAGCAAAAACACGCCGTACAGCCACCAATATTCATCGATCGGAAATAAGTTCATACCAAAAAAAGCAAAAGACCTTCTGCACGCGGGACGTCCGCTGCAGAAGGTCTCGATATTTTCTCCGGCGTACCGGGCATTCGTTAAAATGCCGTGCTGACGATAGTGCCGAACCTGGAAAAGGCTATCTACTCCCCTTCAACAAATTGTCGGCTCAAAACTATCAGAAAATTGAACTGAATGTCAACGCGGTTGCTCTGCACGGTTTGGAAAGCCTTTGTATTTTCTATATTTACCTTGTTTCGCGCGATCGAGAAATCGGGCCCTTACCCTCAACGTATGTGCTATCATTCGATTTTCAGAGCATAAGTGAACAAGATCGAAATAATTCCCCTCGGCGGCATCGGCGAATTCGGAATGAACTGCATGGGCATCCGATATCGCGACGAGATGATCATCGTCGACGCCGGTATGGGCTTTCCCGAAGAGACGCCGTATGGTGTCGATATCTCCATCCCAAATTTTGATTTTCTCGAAGAGTACCGTGAGGACCTGACCGCGATCGTTCTTACCCACGGCCACGAAGACCACGTCGGCGCGCTCGCGTATATTTTAAAGAAATTCAACCTGCCGGTTTACTCTTCGCGGTTCACGCTCGCCTTGGCGGAAAAGCGCCTCGAAGAATTCAAAATGCTTAACGATGTCCTCATGCATCGCGTCGAGGCCGGACAGACGATCGAGATCGGCAGCTTCAACGTTGAATTTATTCACGCTTCACATTCGCTGGTCGAATGCTTTTCATTGGCAATTCATACGCCGCTCGGAACGTTGATCCACACCGGCGACTACAAGATCGACGACACGCCCGTCATCGGAAAACCGTATGACCTAAAAACATTGCGGCGGATCGGCGACGAGGGCGTTCTGGCGCTGCTTTGCGACTCGACGAATTCGACAGTTCCGGGCCGAACGCCGTCCGAGCGCGCCGTGATCCCCGCATTTGAAGAGATCTTTGAACAGGCCGAGGGACGCATTATCGTCGCGACATTTTCTTCGTCGGTACACCGGCTGCAGATCGTCATCGATATGGCGGCGCAATTCGGCAAAAAACTGTCAGTTCTCGGACGCTCGATGCAGCGCAATGTCGAGGTCGCGTCCGAACAGGGTCTGTTGAAAATTCCGCCTAACACGTTGATCGAGATCGGCGACTCAAGGTCGCTTAACGATGATGAGATCGTATATTTGATCACCGGTTCGCAGGGCGAAACGCGTGCCGCGTTATGGAACATGGCCACTTCGACCTATAAAGGTCTCGAGGTCGAAAAGGGTGACACGGTCGTCCTTTCCGCTCGCATCATTCCCGGCAATGAAAAGTCGATCAGCCGGCTGATCGGACATCTATACAAACGCGGGGCAAACATAATTGAGGAAAAGCGTCGGCTGGTTCACGTCTCAGGTCACGCCTCGCAAGAAGACATCAAGATAATGGTTGAAAGCTCGCGGCCAAAATACGTCGTGCCTATCCACGGCGAATATCGCATGCTCTTTCGCCAAAAGGAATTCATCAAAAATCACGTCGAGGGCTACGACGACAACAACATCATCCTGATCGAAAATGGCGATGTGCTTGAGATCGACGAGTTTGCCGCCAAGGTCGTCGATAAACACGAGCTGCACAAGACGTTCATCGACGAGGAGAGCCTCGGCGAGATAGAGTACGATGTCGTCCGCGAGAGAAAGAAGCTAGCCTACGGCGGCGCGATCTCACTTGTCGTTACGGTCGAAAAAGGAACTCACGAGCTGATCGGTGAGCCGCTCATCACCTTTCAGGGCGTCGCGCACATCGACCCACTCAATGGCTTTTCCGAACAGGCCCGCCAGGCGGTTACAAAGGCCATCGGCGACATGAAACGCGAGCACATCCTTGACCGTGCATTTTTCAAAGAAAA
>DASXPW010000230.1:0-8195 GCA_036493385.1 Pyrinomonadaceae bacterium | reverse complement strand
TTATCGGTGAGCGCATCGTCGATATCTTTCTCCAGTTTTTCCCGGAGCTTATCAACCAACGCGTCAGATCTAAGGAGGCTTTGATCGAGGGCCGCACGTGTGGTTGTGACATCGTTGAGCAATGATTGCAGACTCTGCTTTTCGGCATCGAGACCTTTGCGTTTTGCTTCACGCAGCTCTTCCGGTCTGA
The DNA here is from genome assembly GCA_036493385.1 of Pyrinomonadaceae bacterium. Lineage (GTDB taxonomy): Bacteria > Acidobacteriota > Blastocatellia > Pyrinomonadales > Pyrinomonadaceae > OLB17. The sequence goes on along the minus strand of DASXPW010000230.1, from coordinate 8,005 downwards.
GAGAACCCATCGTCGCGACCGAACGCTCGATCACCTCGGGACGCGAGTCTATCTCGATCTGAGCTAGTCGCAGATTGATCGAATTTTCCTTTTCGACAAGCTCAAACCGCTGTTTGCGCAGGTCTTCGGACCGCTGCTCAGCCTTTGTAAGAATATCGAGGTTGGTGAGCAAACGTTTCTGCTTTGTATCGTAATCGTCGGGCTTGGTCGTCTCGAGCTTTTTGATCCGTGTCTGCAGGTCCTTGAGCTTTCGAGTGGTTTCGTCAGGAAGCGTTGTTTCAGGGCTCCGCGAGGGCGAGGCCGACGGGTCGATGATCTGCGTTGAGCCGTCCTGATACTGATCAGCCAGGCTAACGACGCCCGCGTCGCTATTTGTCGCCGTTGTTTTTTTCGCCGCGGTCGAGCGATGTGTGACGTGGCGCTTTTTCTTTTTTGTCTGAGCACTTGCCGCCGAGATCAACATCAGCGTGACCAGGAAAGCCGAAAGTGCAAATGCAGAGGCCCGACCTATTTTGATCATCATTTTTTTACCTTCCGGTCGTCTTTGTCGGCGATAAAATCACCGGTGAAAAGCTCGATCGCGTTCTTAGCTAGTCCGACAAACGGAATTGCGTCGATACCTGTGTTTATCGTTCCGCGGACGACGCCTTTCTTCTTCATATCATGGCCCCAAAGGCCAACAACGATCACAGTTCCGCCAAATGGCACCATCTTCGCGGCACGCTTTGCGACCTGCCAACCACCGGCGTGGGCCAACTTTCGTTTTATCGAGTGTTTCCGGGCCATCGCCAAAGTGATTATACTTGCTTTAATCTGATGACGACAGCATACTTTTCTTTGCACGAATAATGTCCGCAAAAGTTGCAGTTTCCGCTGCCCGTATGGCGCTGCAAACACCAGCTATCTCAAAAAGATACGGCAATCAGTGGGTGCTTCGAGATGTCTCGCTGCTCATCGCGCCGGGTAAGGTTTTGGCCCTGCTCGGACCGTCGCGTTCGGGCAAAACGACCCTGCTTAGGATACTCGCCGGCCTCGAACAGGCGTCGCCTAAGGGTGTCAATATTGATTGGAACGGCAATGCCGTCTTGCTGCATCCGCAGCCAAACGAGTCACTGCTTACTCGGCTTTTCGGTCACGGCGAGTGGCATTCTCGCGGAGTCGAGAAGTTTCAGGGAATATTGGAGAGCTCGACCGGCGTCCTGCTCCTTGATGACCCGCTTCGTGGCCGCAGCGAGGCTGAGATCGAACCCCAGTGCAACGCGATCAGAAGCGCGGCCCGCGATCGCGCCCTGAGTGTCGTCTATACGACGGCGAATTTTCGAACCGCCGCCCTCATCGCCGACCGGATCGCCGTTCTCGCGAAAGGAACTGTCATACAAACCGGCGCCCCCGCGACGATCTACGACACACCGTTAACAACCGAGATCGCAAAGCTAACAGGTCGCTGCAACATCATCGAGGCGCGACGGCTTACCTCAAGCAAATCCGACTGTCCGGAATTTCAAACGATCACTGGCGGTCATCGACTCTTTACCGAACGGGCCGATGTGGCAAGGCTAGGACCTATCAATCGAAATGTTCCGCTCGCGATCAGGCCTGAAAATGTTGAGATCTCATTCGGCGCATCCTTTCCCGAAGATAACCTCGTTAAAGCGACCGTTACGGGAACTCAGTTTCTCGGCCCAACGACGATCGTCGAGCTAAACGCGAACGGGCTTCAACTTGAGGCAATGGTCTTTCGCGTCGTCGGTCTCAATATCGGCGACGAATGCATGGTTGCGCTTCCGCCCGAGCGCATTCGAATCCTAAACGACTAATTACCTCTAATTACCTCGTCGAGACTCGCGGTCAATATCAAGTAAAATTAATTTACATTCGGCGCAAAGATTATCTGGACGCGGCGATTCCTGGCCCGGTTCGCGGCGGTTGTGTTCGGTGCGACCGGCAGCGTGGCCCCGAGGCCCGATGCCTTGACGCGTTCCGATGCGACGCCAAGTGCGGAGATCCGTGCCGAAATGGCCTGGGCCCGGTCATTCGTGAGTGCCTGAAGCTGATCGGGTGCGCCCGAGCTATCAGTGTTCGATTCGATCGTTATCGAATAGTCAGGATTGCTGTTGATCGCATCCGCCAACGCGATCATTCGTGGATCTGCGTTCGGAGCGAAAGTGCTCGTTCGGATCCCCGACCAGAATGTCTCGGGAACCGTTACAACGACCCCGCGCTCATTTTTGGTCACCGTGCCGACGCGTTTGAGCGATGTGATCAAGGCCGCTTCGCCCGCCTGAATCCGTGCAACGCGATCCTGTCGGTCGCGTTCGGCCTTGATCGTTTGGTTCTCGCCCTGTAAAGATGCCAATTGATTCTTAGCATTGTCGGCATCCGACTTTGTCTTTGCGAGATCATCACGCAGACGGCCATTCTCATCGCGAAGATCCTTGATCTGGCCTGAATAGTTCGTCGCATCACGCTCGGCCAACTCACGCCGCCGCGTCTCCGCTGCAAGCTCGTTTTTAAGATCGGAGATCTGATCGAGCGCGTCCTGATATTTGTTCTCGGCGGCGCGAATATCGGCATCGTTGCGCGATTTTTCATTACGCTGCTGACGGGCCTGCTTGCGGAGCGCCGCGGTGGATTCGGCCTTAACGGCCGTGCTGATCGCCTGTCGCGCGGTGATGTCGACCGACTCTTCGGCACGCCCGGCCTTCCATGACTCCTCAGCAGTCGAGAGCAACGACTCGGCCTGTTTCAATTCATCAGGGTCATCCTGATCGGCACCGGCATAGCGCGCAAGCGCGACCGCCTGTTTTGCCTGCAGGATAGTTGACGGCGTTTTCGAATAATCGATCTCAGCAATCTCGGGCGTCCGGGCATCGCGAAAGTAGTCGCTCGAGTTGCCAAAATATTGAATGGCTTGTGTCGTCTGGATCGTGCCGCCGTTGACCGCGACCGGGTTAAGATTTTCGAGCATGATCGCCTGGCTCGGGCGCGAAACCATGAAGTGAGGCTCGGCAGTGACGATCAGAGCAAATGTTTGCAGCGGCGTCGTGACCGTGATCTTTGAATCAAATTCGAAGAAACCGCGGCGCTTGATCTCGCCAAGGTTGTCGACCTGACCGTTTGGCGAGACAGCCCAAAGCACATAGGTTGCATAGCCGGCGCCGAGCTCGAACGGCCGCGGCATTTTCGAGACCGACAGCTCGATCTGCGTCCCGTTGCGGCTTGTCCGGCGAATTTTTGCCTCGCCCTTCATCCTCGGAAACCGCGTTGTACCACGAAACTGGACCATGACCGGTTGGTCCAGCGGGTACGTGATAGCAGTAGTTCGCCGCGCAATGTCGACTTGTCCAACTGCTGCCGCAGCCGCGATAAACACAATCATCGCAGCCGTTAATGAAGTGACCGTTCTATGCATATTTGTTGCTCCGGGAAGAGGGTCTGCGCTATGAAGAAGATGCCATATTTTAAAATCAAGTTGCAAATTGAAGCTTTTTGAACCCGCCCCCGAATTCGGTAGAGTATTAACGACTGCTCCGATCCGCGAATGAAAGATCTACAGCGCCTCTTGAAGTACGTTCGGCCATATTGGCTGATCTTTCTCGCTGCGATCGTGGCGATGGTTTTGACGGCTACGTTCGAGACGGCAACAGGAGCACTGCTCGTTCCGGTCTTTGATCAGTTTCTGCCGACCGGTCAACGGTCGAAGACATTGTTCGACCTGAACAGCCTCATCCCGCGGAATGACTGGTTCAAGGCTTGGATCGCGATCTCGCTGTTGCTTCTCGCGTTTACCGTTTTAGGTGGCATTTCCGAATACTTTTCGTCATACCTTATGTCGAAGATCGGTCAGTCGTCGATCCTGAAACTCAGGCGTGAGTTGTACGACCATCTTCTTCGACAGCCGGCGTCCTTCTTCGATAAACATCGAACCAATTTTCTCGTATCGCGACTGGTCGTAAGCTGTGCAGCGATCGAGCAGGCAGTCTCGTCAAATCTGCGAGATGTCCTGCGTGAGAGCTTCATGCTCGTCTTTTTCTTTTCGGCAGCGCTCTATTTTAACTGGCGCCTGATGTTCGGCGCGTTGGTCCTCGCACCGGTCATTGGGTTTCTCACGTCGCGGTTCAGTCGTTCGCTTCGGCACCTCTCCGAAGAATCGTTCGAGGGCAACAAGCTGCTTAGTGACACCGCCCAAGAAACGCTCGCGAATCATACGATCGTAAAGGCATACAGCGCAGAGCGGCGCGAAGAAGGACGATTTGCGCGCGTCGCAAACATAATCGCGAAAGCTAATCTGCGCTCAGGACGGATTGCGGCACTGTCGCCGCCAACGATCGAGTTTGTCGGCGTCATAGCAATTGTCGTCTTCTTTTATTTCGGTCTCCGTGAGATCAACGGCGGCCGAATGGACGCGGCCCAGTTTTTTACGTTCCTGTTTTTCCTGTTTCGCAGCTACGACCCAATGCGGCGGGTCTCGCGCCAGCATAACGAGATCACGAAGGCCTTCGCTGCGGCCCGCGATGTTTGGGACGTCCTGGACATCGACGAGGTCCTGCCAGAGAAGCCGGACGCCGTCGTGCTTCCGCCGCTTGCGGACGCTATCCGCCTTAGCAAGGTCTCATTCAATTACGGCAAAGGCGGCAAAAGTATCCTTCGCGATATTAGTCTCGACGTGCCGAAGGGCTCGGTCGTTGCGCTCGTAGGCGAGAGCGGCGGTGGAAAGTCGAGCCTTGTCAAACTTGTCCAGAGGCTATATGACCCGACATCAGGAGCGATCTTTTGGGATGGGATCGATCTGCGAGACGCTCGGCACGCGAGTCTTCGGCGACAGATCGCACTCGTGACGCAAGAGACAGTTCTCTTCAATGACACGGTCGGCTACAACATTTCGTATGGCAAGCCCGATGCGTCAGAAGAAGATATTTGCGAGGCCGCGAGAATAGCATTCGCCGATGACTTTATTGCCGAGCTGCCGCAGAAATACGACACCGTTGTCGGTGAGCGGGGAATATTTCTCTCAGGCGGCCAGCGACAGCGCGTCGCGATCGCGCGCGCGGTGATCGTGAACGCGCCCGTGTTGATACTTGACGAGGCTACGTCCGCGCTCGATTCCGAATCCGAGCTGCTGGTCCAGAAAGCGCTTGCAAACCTGATGCAGACCAAGACCTCGATCGTTATCGCACACCGCCTGTCGACCATTCGCCGCGCGGACAAGATCGTCGTTATGGAACGAGGACGGATCATCGAAATGGGAACTCACGCCGAGCTGCTAGAACGCGGCGGCCGCTATCGGAGGCTGTACGAACTCCAGTTTGCCGAAGAAGAAGAGCACGCGACTATCTGATCACCCGTTCCCGTTCTCAAGATGTTTCTTTAATGCAGCCAGATCGCCGTTGATGGCTTCGTTCACGGCCTTTGCAAAGATCGCAGAAGGTATCTGTTTGTACTCATTTTCGCCGATGCTCTGTACGCGAAGCTTCACTTTGGTACCGCCGTCAGTATCGTCGAGATCGTATCGAACCTTCATCTCGAACGGCTCGTCGGACGACAACACAACAAATTTATTCGGCTCGGCATCGAGTACGAGGACATTTGCCGAGTAGCGGCGATTCAGGAAATCGCCGACGCGGTTGACCTTTGAGCCCTTCGCGAGCAATCCGGGTGTCAGCGGAAACGCGTTCTTCAGGCCGCCCATCCATAGCCTTTCGGATTTCGGATCGAACATCAGCGACGCGACATCTTCGCGCGAACGTGCGATCACAATTTCAGCTTTTGCATCAACAGACATTGTAGTTTATCTCCTGGTTGAAAGGGTGCGGCAGGCGAGGCAGCCGCCGAAATGATAGCAATCGCCCTATATTCTGTAAAGAGATAATTTACGCGGCTTTCCACTCGGTGGCCGGTGTTGCATAATAATTGTTTCTAAATCCATATGAGATCAATGACAGGTTTTGGCCGGGGCGCGGTCGTCGAAGATGACTTTGCCGTGACCGTTGAGCTTAAGACCGTAAACAATCGCTTCCTGGACGTCTCGCTCAGACTGTCGAGCGAGATGCAGCAGCTCGAATCGACCATCAAACGCCTGATCGCCAACCGGCTGTCGCGTGGACGCGTTGACGTCAGCCTGCAGTTTGACCGCGCCGAAGAGATCAGCTACGAGCTTAACCGTCCGCTTATTACCGGCTTTCTCGCGGCGATGAAGGACATGCAGCAGGAATTTTCGCTGTCGGGCGAGCCGGACCTAAATGTCGTGGCGCGGCTCCCAAACGTGCTGATCACGCGAAAGGACGAGATGAGCGACCAATTCATCGTTGCCGTCGAGACAGCAGTCACGGCCGCTATCGACGACCTCGAAAAGATGCGCGGCAACGAAGGCGAAATGCTGGCGAGCGAACTTGAGTCTCGTCTCAGCGAGATAGAAAAGCGTCTCGGCCCGATCGAATCCGAAGCCGCCGGCGTCAGCGAAGAATACCGTCAGCGGCTCACAAAGCGCATCGGCGAGATGCTCGCCAAAAGCGATTCGCAGATCGAGATCGACCAATCGCGGCTCGCGCAGGAGGTCGCTTACCTTGCCGACCGGGCGGACATCTCGGAAGAGATCGCTCGGCTGCGCAGCCACATCGAACATTTTCGCGGCATAATGCGCGAGGAGAAAGAGGTCGGTAAACGGCTCGATTTTCTCACGCAGGAACTTAACCGCGAGGCCAACACCATCGCCTCAAAAACCGGCAATTTGACTGTCAAAGAGCACGCACTCACGATCAAGAGCGAGATTGAGAAAATCCGCGAACAAGTGCAGAATGTCGAATAATGAAGGGCCGTTTGATCATCATCAGCTCGCCGTCAGGCGGCGGGAAAGGCACGCTGATCAAAGAGGTCCTTGAAAGCGTTCCGCAGCTTGGCTACTCGATCTCCTATACGACCCGCCTCCCGAGATCTGGCGAGGAGGAAGGCCGCCACTATCACTTCGTCACCAAACAGCAATTTGAAGAAGAGATCGCCGCCGGCAGCTTTCTCGAATATGCCGAGGTCCACGGCAACTTATACGGCACCTCGCTCGCTCATGTGAACCAAATGACTGACGAGGGTCACGACGTGGTACTCGAGATCGATGTACAGGGAGCCGATTGGGTGAGAAAACGCGTTCCCGACGTGCTCGGCATTTTCATTATGCCACCTTCGTTCGCGGTCCTAAAGGCACGTCTGATCGCTCGCGGCACCGAAAAACATGACGATCTCGAGCTGCGGCTGACGAACGCGAGGGCCGAGGTCTTGGAATACAGCAAGTTCGATTACGTCATCATCAACGACGAGATCTTTTCGGCGGCCCGCAAGCTGGCAGCCGTCATCATCGGAGAAAGGCAGCACCGCAATAGACAAACCGAGGCCATCTGCGATATTCTTGATAGTTTCGACGTGTCGAAGCATCATTTGCCAGGAGAATAGACCGCAAACATATGGCCGCAGAAACCGAGCCGATCGAAGGACAGGAAGAAGACGTAGTCAACCCGCCCGACATAGATTCGAAATACCGGATGATCATTCTCGCCGCCCAGCGAAGCAAGCAGCTTCAACGCGGCGCTCTGCCGAGAGTGGAGATGGACCCGAAAAAAACCAAACCGACCCGCATCGCCATGCGCGAATTTCAGGACCGGAAGGTCAATTTCAATATTCTCGACCCTGACAAAAAGGACGGTAAATAGTCTTTCTGCCAACCAGATCTAAGCAGCCGCCTCCGATGGCGGCTTTTTCGCGCCCGGTGAAACGCTGCGAGGGGTCGCCGCAAGCCTGTATTACAAATTCACGCTGTTGTCACACAACTGCGCGGCGGTGTAATAACTGTGTCGGCAGTTGTCTTAACAGTGTACGGCATTGTAATACGGAAAGTCGGGTAAGCCTTGCAGATCCAATAGTTTGCGATCTCTGAAGCGGAAACCGCAGCGACGAAAAACTTTTCGCTTCTCCGCCGCTAAGTTCTATCGGGATCGGTAAGCCACAGAAAACACAGAGT
>DASXPW010000229.1:0-4125 GCA_036493385.1 Pyrinomonadaceae bacterium | reverse complement strand
TACAGTCAGAACCATGCCCGGCGCAAACGGACGCGAATTCTTGGCCGCCTGATCAACGAAGTATCTGCCGGCGTCATGCACGTCGAGGCCGAGATAGTGGCCGACGCCGTGCATGTAATATTTCATATAGGTCTTCTTTTTTATCAGGTCGGACGTTTTTCCCTTTAGCAGTCCGATCTTTTTCATTCCTTCGGTCAAAAGCTCGATCGAAAGCTCGTGACGTTTCTTCACTGTGTTGCCGGTAACGGTAAACTCCGTGCACTGCTGCTGAACGTCAAGAACGACGTCATAAACTTCGCGCTGGGCCGCGCTGAATTTTCCGTTAATGGGAAACGTTCGCGTGATGTCGGCGGCATAACCTTTATACTCCGCGCCGGCGTCGATCAATATCAGATCGCCGTCATTGAGCGGCCGGTTGTTTTCGACATAATGCAGAATGGTCGCGTTCTCGCCGGCGCCCACGATAGAGTTATATGCAATACCGGTCGCGCCGCGGTCGCGCATGTACGACTCGACCATTGACTCGACCTGAAATTCATTCATTCCGGCCTTGGTCTTTTTCATCGCAAGGATGTGCGCCTCGGCCGAGATCGTAGCGGCCCTCTGCATCATTTCGACCTCATTGTCACTCTTATGCAGACGCATCTCACCCAGCAGGATCGTCGGGTCAACGATCGTATGCGGCGGATACGGCGTCTTTAATCGCCGCTGCCGCTGATTTGAAAGGTATTGCAAGATCTGATGATCCAAACCTTTATCGACGGCGAAGCGATAGTAGAGCGTTTCGTGACCGTCAAGCAGCTTTGGCAGATCGGCAGCAAACTTTCCGATCGGGAATGACTGATCGGCCCCGTAGTTTTTGACGGCGCCGTCGACACCTTCGCGGCGGCCAAACCAGGTTTCCATCTCCAGATCGCGCGGCCGGACGTAGAGCGTGTAAACGGCTTTTTTGTTGGACGGATCGATCACGGCGACCGCGTCCGGCTCCGGAAAACCGGTAAGATACCAGAAATCCGAATCCTGCCGGAAACGATATTCCGTGTCGTAGCTCCGTGTCGCCTCGTGTGCCGCCGGGATCACGGCGATCGAGCCGGTTTCCATCGCATCGATAAATCGCTTTAATTGTTCACGCATAATGTCCCTTTATTTATGCGAGTTTAACCGATTCTCAAGGTGCTGCAAAATTCGCCGCAGATCGGCGTTCACGAATCAATGAATGCTGTTATAATTCACGCGAAATTCCACCCGGAGGAGAAAAGAAATGAAACGGATCGTTCTTGCGATGGTGCTCGGCGCTTTTACCGCGACGGCCGCTCTCGCCGACATTGCGAAACCAGAGAAGCCGTCGAAGCCGAAAGCCTCGATCGACACTTTTTTACACATTAGCCTTAAAAGCGACGCTAAGGAGGCACGGCTGATCATTCCGAAAAGTCAATTGGCTCAACTGCGCGCGCAGCTCGATCAGATGGGTGGGACGGACGACACCGCCGCGGCTTCTACCGCGACAGGAACGGCCAACCGACTTCCGACGATCATGGGCGGATTGTTTCTAAGCCTGGCGATCGTATTTGGCGGCATCTGGTTCGCGCGGTCCGGAAAACTTTCGCTTCGAACAAACTCGGCCATCGTCGTGCTCATTATCTTCACCGCGATCGGCTCCGCAGCGACATTCGTATACGGCAATGCCGGTCCGCCGCCCGAGGCCCGCAGTATTACCGGCCGGATGTTTACGCAGGCCGTGCATTTATACGGATTCGGCTCAGGCCAGATCAAGCTTGAAACATCGGACGATCCGGACCAGCCGCTCGAGCTGATCGTTCCCAACGCAAAGGAACCATCGGGCGAAGAGTAGATGCAGGAAATTCGTCAGGCGCGTTTTGATCTGACTAGCGCGCACACCTTTGCTGCGCTCTTTGTATCGTTGTGCGCGTTCGGAGCGGTCATCATCGGCAGCTTCCCGCTTGCGGCCTCGATCGCGACGGTTTTACTTTTCGCGGGCGTGCACAACTTGATGGAGTTTCGATACTTTGCAGCCCGAATGCCTGTTCGCTGGGGACGCTCGCGGCCCTATTACTCGATCGGCATCGGCGGCGTTCTCGCTTTAGCTGCAACCTATCTCACGCTCTATTTCTCAAGTGGCAATTGGCTTTGGAGCGGTGACTCGTGGGAATGGCTGACCGCTTTGTGGAACACATCGTTCGTCCTTTGGCTCGCTGTCCTGTTTTATTTGAGAGGACGGCAGCGGCCGCGGAGCGATTGGTCGTGGGCATTTCCAGTCGGATTTTTGCTAGCCGGCCTGGCGTGGATCATCCCCCAGTACTGGAGCCTGTCGCTTGTCTATATTCATCCGTTTGTCGCGATGTGGTTTCTCGATCGGCAAATTCGGCGAACAAAGCCTGAGTGGCTCGGTGCGTATCGTATCGGCCTTGGTTCAATTCCGATCTTTCTCGTGTTGCTTTGGATCGGCCTTGCATGTCAGCCAAACTTGCCTGAGGACACAAACCTGTTTTGGCGGATCACACAGCACGCCGGCAGCGAGATCTTGCCCGGGATATCGAGCCATCTACTGGTCGCTACACACGTCTTTCTCGAAACGATTCACTACTTCGTTTGGATCTTGCTGATCCCGCTGATCGACGTTAAAGCGATTCCGTGGCGGCTCGAAAAGATACCGCTTTTCTCGAACAAGTTCGGCCTTCCGAAACTGGTGATCGGCGCTTTGTGTGTCGGCGCTCTGATCGTCATCGCGCTCTGGTTCGGCTTTGCGGTCGACTACGCGCGAACGCGAGACATTTACTTCGCGTTTGCAATGGCACATGTCCTTGCGGAGTTTCCGTTCCTCATAAAAATGCTGTGATGTTTCTTTTTGACATGGCAATTTCGACTCCGACTCCTCTGGCTTCGCCAATGCCGGTTTACGACATTCCGGTCTCGGAGTTATGGAGATTTTTGCCGCTTGGATATATTGTCTCTATTTTGATCGAAACGCCGGTGCTATTGATCGGCCTTCCAAACAAAGTCTCGATAAAACAGAGGCTGCTCTGCGGCGTTTGGTTAACGGCGTGTACCTATCCAATTGTCGTTCTCGTTATGCCGATGCTGTTTGAAGATTGGCAGCGGTGGCAGTATCTGCTGGTCGCGGAGATCTTTGCTCCTGTTGCCGAATGTGCGCTTTTTTGGGCCGCCTACCGCGGGCGCCTGGCGATGAACAGGTCGGATTGGGCGACCGCGTTTCTTGCGATCGTCGTCGCCAACCTCGCGTCGTTCGGCATGGGCGAGATCTTAAACTACTACGGCTGGTTTGGCCTTCTCTAACCGTCAAAATCAACCACACAACGGCACAGTTAAACACGGATCACGTCCGAAAGTATCCGGGCCGTCTGTGCTAATCTGTGGTTTCCTCATTCTGAAATGGATCTCAGGATCACCGAAATATTTTTATCGATCCAGGGTGAGTCGTCTCACGCCGGACGGCCGTGTTCATTCGTGCGGCTGACTGGCTGCCCGATGCGGTGCGTCTGGTGCGATAGCGAATATACGTTTTACGGCGGAGAGAGAATTTCATTCGATGACATCTTTGCAAAGTTGGATGAATTTGGCTGCCGCCTCGTCGAGGTGACGGGCGGGGAGCCGCTTGCACAGAAAAATGTTTTCCCGTTCATTACTGAGCTTTGCGACGGTGGCTATGAGGTTCTGATCGAGACCGGCGGGTTTGTCTCAATTGAAAACGTTGACCAACGAGCGTCGATCGTTCTCGATGTAAAATGCCCGGCATCAGGTGAAGTAGACCGCAACCACTGGCCAAACCTCGATCGTCTGCGAAAAGAAAAAGACGAGGTAAAGTTTGTCATCATCGACCTCTCGGATTGGGAATTTGCGAGAGAGACCATTGCGAAATATGATCTCGTTGGTCGTGTGAAGGAAATACTCATCTCGCCAGTGTACGGCATCGCAAATTTGCAGCAGATCGTCGAAGAAATTTCCAAAAGCGGTTTACCTGTGCGTTTGAATTTGCAGCTTCACAAATACATTTGGGGCGCCGACGCGAGAGGAGTGTGATCCACTTTTGCGTCCTCGGCGTTCTTTGCGTGAAACTGTCTTCTCACGCAAAGCTTGCTAAGCACG
>DASXPW010000228.1:0-3111 GCA_036493385.1 Pyrinomonadaceae bacterium | reverse complement strand
CAGCTTTGCGTGGTTCGCGCATTATGTTGTGGAAAAGAATCGTCCGGCAACCTTCAGGTTCCCCTTTTGGTCCTTCATCAGCGATTTTAAGATGATGTGGTACATGCTCACCGGCCGCATGGAGGCCGAGGTCCTTCGCGTTACGGCCGAGTAAATTTTTTACTTGCCTTTGTGAGTGAATGTCCCATTAAAATCGACCGCCGCTCCATGCCAATAGTTACACGCAAAATCGTCCTCTGAAACCGCTAGCTTGCCCGCCGTAAAGCGAAACGTGATGTGACATTTCTTATGGTAGTAATCACTGTCCGGGTCGTTGTACAGGTCCGGATCCGGGATCTTTGAATAAACCGCCAGCGTCGGCGATGTCCGCGTGGCTTGCCCATCGATCTGCCCCGAGCCATTCGAATTGCCGACGCCGATATTGAACTCAAACGATTTGTCCGACACGTTCGTGATGTCGACATCGCCGGTCGGCCCGGTGTATTTTCCGCCGACTTCAGGTGTTGGCGTCGGGGTTGGTGTCGCCGTCGGTGTCGCCGTCGGCGAGGCAGTTGGGACCGGTGTCGGTACTGTCGAGTTTACGTTTTTCGCCGTTTCCGCCTGCTCGGCGGCGGGCCGCGAGCCGATCCAATAGCCAAGGGCTCCGGCGATGATCGCCGCAAGAAAAATGAATAGCAGCGCGATAAGGATGACAATGATGATCGTCGTACGATTTGATGAGGAGGGCGGAGGCGGAACGCCCATCGGCTGATTAGGTTGATACATAGGGTGCGCGGGCGATTATATGCGAATCGTTCGCATTTTCAAAGAAATGCTTTGCGATCGCTATGTCGCGATCCGGCGTCGTTTTGATCTGTAACAGATTGCCTTTCGCCCACGCCTTGCGTGAAAATACATTCACGTCATGCCGGCCAACGAAATTGTCAATGTAAACCCCAACGCGCTGAATTCGACGCTCGAATTTCTGATCGCGATCGCAACGCCTTCGCTGCTCATTAGCGCCGTCGGTTCGCTCGTGCTCTCTACATCGACGCGGCTGGGACGTGTCGTTGATCGCGTCAGAACGCTCGAAGATAGGCTAAGTGAGATGATCTACACCGAGAATAAAGATGAAATACCGCTTTACGAAAAGCGCGTTGAGGTGATCGTTGACCTTCTAGACAAAGTGACGAGCCGCTCGCGTATTTTGCAACGAGCCCTCGAGACGTTTTACTACGGGCTCGGTTTTTTCATTCTCACAAGCGTGGTGATCGCCGCCGCAGAGGTCCTCAATATTTATCGTTGGCTGCCGATACCGGTGGGCATCGTTGGCATCATGTTCATTTTTTACGGCAGCCTGCTGATGCTGCGCGAGACGCGCATGGCGACCGCTACAGTTAACGCCGAAATGGATTTCACGTGGGAGCTTGCCCGCGAGGTCGCGCCGAAAGAAGTTGCAAGCAAGTATGCGCGGCGAGGCAAACGCGGCGGAATGGTCCTCGCTAAAATAAAGGGTAAAAATGGAGCCGAGATATCTAAAGCTTCTGAAAGCGAATGAGCTTGAGCACCGGGTTGAGCAACTCGAAGCGATGCTTGCCGCCTGCAATATCTGCCCAAAGAATTGCGCTAACGATCGCCTAAACGACGAGATCGCGGCCTGCTACTCGGGCCGGTTGCCAATAGTCTCATCCTATACGGCACACTTTGGAGAGGAGCCCTGCCTTTCAGGAACAAAAGGTGCCGGCAATATCTTTTTCGGTAACTGCAATCTTCGCTGCGTTTACTGTCAAAACTATCAGATCTCGCAGATCTGGCGCGAGCAGCGAAAGAATGAGGTCACCCATGAGCGGCTGGCCGAGATGATGCTCGAACTGCAGGACCGCGGCTGTCACAACATTGGATTTGTCTCGCCCACTCATTTTGCGCCGCAAATGGCCCGTGGCATTTTGATCGCCGCGCAAAATGGCTTGGAAGTGCCGATCGTTTACAACACCAACGCATACGACTCGGTCGAGGTCTTAAAGCTACTCGACGGCATCGTCGACATCTATCTTCCCGATCTGAAATACGCCGATTCCGACGCTGGTTTTAAGTATTCAAAAGTTCGCGATTATGCCATTCATTCGCGTGCGGCTATAAAGGAAATGCATCGTCAGATGGGCGACACGCGTGTCTTTGACGAAAACGGCTTGCTCAAACGCGGGCTGCTTATCCGTTTGCTTGTGCTGCCAAACGACATTGCTGAAATAGAGAAAAGCCTCCGCTGGATACACGACGAGCTATCTCCAAAAACAGCCGTCTCACTCATGGCCCAATACTACGCGACCAACAAGGCCGCCACTGACGAACGCTACATCCTGCTCTCACGCCGCATCTCCGAAGGCGAATGGTTCGAGGCTGTCTCTTTGCTCGACGACCTCGGCATGGAGGAGGGTTTTATGCAGGAATACGAATCCGCCTCACATTACTACCGGCCGAATTTCAACGATAAAGAGAAGCCGTTTAAGGACATCAGGGATTTTCAATAAACGTCAATACTTATGCATATAGAAACCCTCGTCGATATCACTCCTCCGCCATGGCCAGGATCCGAGAGCGGCTTATGACAATGAAGCCAAGAGAAAAATGAACAACGGGAAAAACGCACCTGACTTCGCGCTTAACGATGGCAACGGAAACGACTGGACGCTCAGCGACCATCGCGGCACGACGGTCGTGCTGCTTTTCTATCCAGGTGACAATACGCCTGTATGCACGCGACAGATGTGTTCGGTGCGTGATCATTGGTCTGAGTATCAGGCTACCGGCGCCGAAGTTATAGGTATATCTACAGATACGGTCGAATCGCACGAAAGCTTTGCCGAAAAGCATCAGCTTCCGTTGAGGCTGCTGTCCGATCCGGATGGCAAGGTCTCGGCTGAATATGGAATGAAGTCCTGGCTTCCCGGTCGCTCCGCTCGCGGCGTTGTAGTCATCGATAAAGAGGGCAATATCGTCTACAGCAAAGTCCAATCGTTGAGTATATTCCGACCAAAGGACGACGAGGTCCTCTCCGCTATCAAGGCTGCCGAGAGCTCCGAAGCTCCGCTCCCATCTTCCGGATAGTCAAAAACAACAAAGGGCAAAACAAAT
>DASXPW010000227.1:0-11003 GCA_036493385.1 Pyrinomonadaceae bacterium | reverse complement strand
TTGAATTTGCGACCCCGAGCTTCGAGGTCTGACTTTAATTCGCGGAAATTGTAGATCTCGCCGTTATACGATATCCAGATGCTCTCGTCGTCATTTGCCATCGGCTGTGAGCCGCCGGCGATGTCGATAATGCTTAGCCGTCGATTTGCAAGACCAATGCCGATCTTTCTATCACAGAAAAATCCTTCTTCATCGGGACCGCGGTGCTCGATCGCTGCGGCCATCCGGCGAAGCAACGCGTCATCGAAGCCACCAGAAGATTTGCAAACGAACCCGGCGATCCCGCACATATCAATTGAGTGTCCGCCACAGCGACGCGAGCGCGTGAAACATCTGCGCCTGCGGCCAGCGGATAAACGGGAGTTTATCTGACGATCCGGTCCGGCCGACCGAAGTTACAAAGTGCCCATCTGGCAGTTGAAACCGCTCGACCGTCTCTAGACCTACCTGCACGGCCCTGCCAAAGGCCCGCGGGATCAGGTCGCGTAGAAGAACTCCGAGATTTATTGCCTCGGCAAAGTCATACATGCTGTATCGCAACAGTCGGTTTCCTCCCTCAGCGAAGGGCATCGGAAGCTCGGAACCGTCAAACAAATTCTCCTCATAAAATGCGTAGCCGCTCTCGATCGCGGCGCCGATCTGAGCCTCGCCACTGATCGAAAAGATCTTGGCCAAATTCTTCAAGACAAAGCAGGTATGAAAGTGGTCGACAAAATCGTCTCTCTCTGCTTCAAGCGCATACGGCCATGAACCGTTCGCCCGCTGACTATCGAGTACAAATCGAAAAAGTGCCGCGCCAAGCCCTTTCGCGTCAGTGTCACCAAACAGTTCGCCGCCTTTTATCAGCACGAAGGCCCGATAAGCGCTCGCGTTGATCACCAGGCTATGGTCAAGTGGCGAATAGCTGGAGGCGATCGTCCCGTTTGGCCGTTCAATATCGTTCAGGTCGTGCGTTGCGAAGTTCAGCACCGATCGAGCCCGCTCCAAATGAATCGCATCACCGGTTGTTTCGTACAATGCCAGCAGGGCCTCAAAAGAATATGGCGTGACAGTGATCAGCGGCGTGTTTTTTGGCCAAAGGCCACGGCGATTTTCCCAGTCGAACGGATAGCCCCAGCAGTCACCTGAGAACCCCGCGATCTTTATCTCATCAAGCTCTTCGGCCAATAGCCTCGCCTCGCCAAGCAGATCCACTCGTTCACCGAAATCGCCCGAATGCAGATCAAGATACGCAAGTATCAAATGTGCGTGCGAGGTCGCGTATCTTTTCTTCGCAAGCCCTTTTCTCGCGGCAGAAGGCATCAAACGATCAACGAGAACAAGCGGCGCAACCATCGGCGCGGCGAGCTTTCCGTATCGGTAAAACATTCGGCGTGCGCGTATCCCGTATCTGGTAGACCAGAGGTCGTACGGGTCGTATCCGGCGGTCCCGTTACGGTCGAGCCACGAGATGAATCGGCTGATGCTGTTTTCAAAGACCTTTCGATCAGTCATCGGTTCCTCGTGCCAACCTTGCTGCAAATGCAATACAATCACATTTGCTCGCAATTGTCTTGTGCGTCAGAAGGAGTGTATTCGTAAACATTGAAGCTGCTTATTGGAATGCCGGCGGAGGATTCCTGGGGCGGTCCCGCAGCCTGCGAACCGCCGTTTGTTGAAGCTCTTTGCGAGCTAGGCGAGGATGTCACGACGGAAACTTACGTCTATGGCGACAAGTACCGGCCGACGCCCATCTTGACGCGAATAACTCGTGTTCTCAAGACGGCATTCAGATTTCGCCGCCTGCTGCGTGAGAACCAGTTTGACCTCATCCATCTCAACACGGCGTTTGACCGAAAGACGATCCTGCGCGACTCGGTCTCGATCTTTTTGATGCGGCCCGGCCGGGCACGGATCTTTTTGAAAATACACGGTGCCTCGGGCAACGATATTCCCAACAGATCGTTCGTTTTCAGATCGCTGATCAAATATTTGTCCCGTCACGTCGACGGCCTGGGCGTGCATACGCAGGAAGAAATGCGCGAGTTGGCAGAGCATGGCTTTGCGGCTGCAAAATGTTATCACGTAAAGAATGCGGTCGATATTGCGGACAAAATCCCCAATGGCTTCCGACGCCAGCAAAAAGACAGCAGCGAAACCTTTGAATTGCTTTTCGCTTCTCGATTCATCGAGACCAAAGGCCTGATACAGACGATCGAAGCGTGCGCGATACTTCGTGACCGCGGCGTAACGTTTCGACTCGCATGTATAGGTGACGGACCGATCCGGGCCTCGGCCGAGGCGCTCGTTGACGAACGCGGACTTCGAGATCGTGTCGAATTTACCGGCTATATCTCTGAAGACGAAGTCCTTAACAGGTTGCTGAGAGCCGATATACTGGTCTTCCCGACGGCACACAAAGAAGGCTTTCCGATCATACTCTTCCGCGCGGTTGCGGTTGGGTTGCCGATCGTAACGACTCGGGTGCGTGCAGGCGGAGAATATCTGTCGGAGCCGGACAATTGTCTTTTTTGTACAACTGGGCCGCGGGATATCGCGGACAAAGTGCAAACACTCATCGACAACGACGCGTTACGCGAAGGAATGAGCGAATCAAATATCGCTTTCGGAAAATCACTGACCAAAGAAGCGATCGCCGGTGAGTTTGTCGCGATCTACCAGAAGATCCTCGAAAATGAGGAAGCCGAAAACTAACAAGTCTCGAAGAGGCAATCAGTATTTTGGCACTTTAGGATCGACGTCGTTTGACCAGGCCGTGATGCCGCCTCGCAGATTCCGAAGATGCCCGGTGAAGCCCGCCTGTCGAAGCATTTGGATCGCCTGAGCGCTGCGGCCGCCCATTTTGCAATGCAGGACGGTCTCTTTCGACGGATCGATCTCGTCCATTCTGCGGACGATCTCGCCCAACGGGATCAGCTTTGCGCCCGGTATCCGTGCAAAATTGTACTCGGGGGGCTGCCGAACGTCGACCAACTGTATGTCAGCACCGGAACGAATAAGTTCATCCAGCTCAATTGCGGAGATATCTTCCATAAGCGGCAAATAGTCTTTTATCTATAATAGTTTATCTTAGATGGTTCGCCGGCGGATTTAAAGCCTTTCGACGGCAGGTTGCCATTTCTGAAATACGGCTGCGGCGGTCGCATCGCGCCCGAAAGTCCTTGATTTTACAAAACTTTACAAAGTAATTCTTCGTACACAAATTTCGCTGTTATACAATCGATAATTTAGACTGTCGATATGCGCTCTTTCGCTGGACCAAAGGCGGTCTCACGCATCGCCGTTTTTTTCCTCCTCATCGCGCTAATAACAACATCGTCCTGTTCGTGGCGTTCGGGGGGCGGCAATCGAAATGCGAATCGGGGCGGCGGCCCGAGCGCAAACGCGAACTCAGATCCGCAGAACGCCGTTATAGCCGTAACACTGGGCAAGAGTGAAAACCGTCCCGTTGCGGCCACCATCCAGGCAACCGGAAGCCTTAGCGCTCAGGAAACCTCCGACGTTGCCCCCAAGGTCGCCGGAAAGGTCGCCAACGTTTACGCCAACGTCGGGCAATTTGTTGCAACGGGCGCCGTTATCGCCAAGCTCGACGATACCGATGCGAGACAGCGACTTGCCACGGCCAAAGCCGGAGTTTCGGAGCAACAGGCCTCTGTGCGACAAGCCGAGGCTAAACTCGGACTTGGCCCTAACTCTAAATTCGACGCGTCGTCGATCCCGGAAGTTCGGGCAGCATCGTCAAATTATCAGCAAATGCTTGCACAGCTTCGCCAGGCTGAGGCAAACGAGAAACGTTATCGCGAACTGATCGAGAGCGGCGATGTTGCGATGATGACCTACGAGCAGTACCGAACCGCCCGAGATACGGCTCAGGCTCAGGCAAACGCGGCACACGACCAGCTCCAAACCGCGATCAATACCGCTCGACAGAACAACCAGGTGATCGCGGCGGCGCAGGCACAGCTTCAGGCCGCCGAGGCCAATGTAACGATTTCGCAGCAAGCGATCACGGACACGCTGATCCACGCGCCGTTTTCAGGTTATATCAGCAGCCGCCCGGTCGCCGTCGGCGAATTCGTCTCGACCGCATCGGTGGTTGCCACCATTTTGCGTACAAATCCGATCAAAATAGTGATCAATGTCGCCGAGGCTGACGTTCCTTACGTCGTCGTAGGGCATGGCGTGACCGTCCAGGTGGATGCCTACCCGGGCCGCAATTTTGCGGGTTACGTATCGGCTCTCAACCCGCAGGTCGATCCGACCTCCCGCGCGGCTAGTGTCGAGGCATTGGTCAACAACGATAACAATTTATTGAAGTCCGGGATGTTTGCGAGCGTAAGGATCGTTCGCGAGGGCGGCTCGACGGCTGTCTTCGTGCCAAAAGCAGCGCTCTATAACGATCGAGCAACCCAGTCATATCGGGTTTTCGAAATTCAGAACAACGTTGCAAAGCTCGATGTCGTCCAGTTAGGAACCGAAGAGGGCGATGCCGTCGAGATCCTTTCGGGCATCGATCCGGGCAAGGATGTTGCGACCAGCAACGTCGAGCAGTTATATGAAGGCGCTAAGGTCGCGCCCAGCCAGTAGCGATATTAGAAATAACGGCGGACGCTGTCGCCGATCAAGCAGGTTTGTATGCAGTGGTTAGCTGAAATTTGCGTTCATAGGCCCGTTTTCGCGACCGTCATCGTGATGTTTTTGACGGTTGTCGGCGGATTCAGCTTTTTTACGCTGGGTGTCGATCGTTTTCCCAAGATCGACCTCCCGACGATCTCGGTTTCGACGTCAAACGCCGGCGCAGCGCCGGAAGAGATGGAGACCGAGGTGACCGATCAGGTCGAGGGCGCGGTGAATACCGTGCCGGGCATCGATGAGATGCGCTCAACCTCCTCAAAGGGCAGCTCCAACATAACCCTCACATTTAACCTCGAAAAGGACCCGAACGAGGCCTTTCAAGAGGTGCAGCAGAAGGTCAGCACGGTCGTAAATCGGCTGCCTGAGACCGCCGACCCGCCCGTTGTCCGCAAATCCGATCCGGATTCGACGCCGATCCTGATGTATTCGATCAGCGCGCCGCGCGATATAGTCGAGCTCAACGATCTGGCTGAGAACCTGATCGAAAAACGTATCGAATCGGCGGACGGCGTCGGCGAAGTGGGTATCTTTGGCGGGCGCGAGCGGCAGATCAAGATCTATATCAACCCTGATAAACTACGGGCGTACAACCTATCGGTCACGGACGTTACAAATGCCGTCACGGCTCAGAATCAGGAGCTACCGAGCGGAACGCTGGTCGAAGGGCAAACTACGGTCGGTCTTCGCACCTTAAGCAAGCTGACAAAGGTCGAACAGTTTAACGACATTGTAGTCGCGACCAAGAACCAATATCCCATCAAGGTCAGCGATATCGGCCGCGTCTACGATGGCGGCGCGGATGCGGCGTCGGCCGCGA
This sequence comes from Pyrinomonadaceae bacterium, assembly GCA_036493385.1. Lineage (GTDB taxonomy): Bacteria > Acidobacteriota > Blastocatellia > Pyrinomonadales > Pyrinomonadaceae > OLB17. The sequence goes on along the minus strand of DASXPW010000227.1, from coordinate 5,551 downwards.
CGCTGGACGGTGTGCAGTGCGTTTCGGTCTATGTTCGGAAACAATCGGGGTCTAACACGGTAGCGGTCATCAGCAACGTCAAGGCGCGAATGGACCAGATCATTCCGACGCTGCCGTCGGATTTTAAGATCGCGACGATCCGTGATCAGTCCGAATTCATCGAGAACAGTCTCCACGCGATCGAAGAACATCTGATCCTGGGCGGCGTTTTTGCGGCGATCGTCGTGTTTATTTTTCTTTGGAATGTCCGAACGACGATCATTGCCGCGTTGGCCATTCCTACATCCATAATCGCCTCTTTTGCCCTGATCGCCGCGCTGGGTTATTCGCTCAACCAGATGACTATGTTGGCGTTAACGCTGATGGTCGGCATTGTGATCGACGACGCCATAGTTGTACTTGAAAACATCTACCGATTCGTCGAGGAAAAGGGAATGGACCCGTTTCGGGCGGCCATCGAGGGTACGCGCGAGATCGGTCTGGCCGTTTTGGCGACCACAATGGCGCTTCTGGCGGTATTCGTGCCGGTCGGATTTATGAACGGGATCGTCGGAAGATTTATGTCCTCGTTCGGACTCACAGCGGCCGCGGCGATCTCGGTAAGTCTGATCGTATCATTTACTTTGACGCCGATGCTTGCTGCTCGTTGGATAAAACGTCCCGAAGAACACGACACTGACGAAGGGTTTGAGGCGGGCGAGGATGAAGGGCGCCCAGGCGAAGATGAACCCGACGGCCTCACAGCAGAGGGCACCAGTTCAAAATCGGGTCGAATTTACAGCCTTGTCTCGAATACCTATAGCCGGCTGTTAAAAATAGCTCTGCGTTTTAGATGGGCCGTCGTGCTCATCTGCATCATCGTTGTCGCCTCTATATATCCGCTTTTCAGGTATGTCGGAATGGCATTTCTGCCCGACGAGGACGAGTCGACGTTTCAGGTATCGGAACGCGGGCCGCAGGGAACGAGCCTGGCCGCGACGCAGTCGATCCTGGACCGCATGGCTCGAGACCTGCGTGAGCAGCTTCCGGGGCTGGAACACACGCTTGTTTTCGGAGGCGGTTTTGGCAGTCGCGGGGGCGCGACGAATTCGGGGTCGATCACCGTGACGCTCGTCCCGCCGAACGAACGGTCGGCATCACAGAACGATCTGATAAATCAAACCAGGCGGATCCTCCGTAAATATTCGTCCGATGACTATAAGATAACAGTTTCGGGGGTTTCCTCGATCGGTGCCAGTATCGGCTTGGGCCGGGGCGGCTCCTCGATCGGGTATTACATCTCGGGGCCGGACATGGACAAGCTTAACGATTATGCCAACCAACTTGTCGCCAAAATGGATCAAGATCCCATTTTTCGCGAACCCGATTCAACGGTTGACGTCGGCACGCCGGAGGTCCAGTTTGCCATCGACCGTAAACGCGCTGCTGACCTCAACGTCAAGGCTGCGGACATCGCCCGGGCGCTGAATACCCTTGCCGCCGGCGAACGCGTTTCGACCTACAGCGAGGGAACGAACCAGTACGATGTAGTGGTTCAGGCGGATGAGCAGTTTCGCCGCTCCCGCGACAGTTTGAAGTATTTCTCGGTCGGAGCGTCACCCGGCGGCACGGCTCAGGGCGTGCAACAGTCGTCGCTTCCGGCAGGTGCGGTCGCGAATAACCAACAGTCAACAGGCCGGAGCCCCGCGACTGGCAACCTGGTGGTCCCTCTCGAGCAACTAGTCACGATCCAGGAAGGCACAACGCCCGCGTCGATCGCCCGACTAAACCGCCAGAGACAGGTGACCGTATCGGCAAGTATTCCTCCTGGAGGCTCGGAATCGGACGCCCTGGCGACGCTTGAAACCTATGTGAAGTCGCTAAACTTGCCGCCGGAATATTCGGCAGGCGTAACGGGGCAGTCGAAAGAGCTTCAGCGGGCGTACGACGCATTTTTGTACGCGTTTTTGCTCTCGTTCGTCTTCATGTACCTGATCCTGGCGGCGCAATTTGAATCGTTTATTCATCCGATAACGATCCTGCTGACGCTTCCACTTTCGATACCATTTGCGTTGATCTCGACGGCCATCGCGGGACAGACACTGAATATTTTTTCGGCGCTCGGGATCCTGCTTTTGTTCGGTATCGTGAAGAAGAATGCGATCCTGCAAATTGATCATACAAACAACTTACGGTCGCAGGGAATGAATCGATACGAGGCCCTCCTCCAGGCAAATCTTGACCGCCTGCGGCCGATCCTGATGACGACGATCGCGCTTGTTGCCGGAATGATCCCGCTGATCATCGGCAGCGGTGCCGGTGCGGCCACGAACCGTTCGATCGGGATCCTTGTCGTCGGCGGGCAAAGTTTGTGCTTGCTGCTAACGCTTTTGGCGGTGCCCGTATTTTACTCGTTGTTTGACGACGCCAAGGAAACCGCGGCCTGGAGTCATGTCGGCTCGGCCTCGCGGCGCATTCGAGATATCTTTCGCTGGCGCGGGAATGAGCCCGACCCCGGCCCCACCGATGACGAGTCCGCTACCGAGGAGGCGCCCGAGTAGTGTTTTTGACGCGAGAGCGCCTTGGCGCCGCAATTTTTACGGGGCTTTTCGCTCTGGTCCTGTGCGCCGGTGCGAATAGGGTTTCCGGGCAGGTTCCGGGGCCTTCGATCTCACCGACACCGATACCGGTACCGACCCCGCAACCGGGAAATTTGCCGGTCGAGCCGCCGCCGGTTGCCCCAAATTTTGAGGCGCCTGTGCGGCCGATGCCTTCACCGGACCGGGTCGGCGTCGACCTCTCGAATCAACTGTCTTTATCGATCGATCAGGCGATCGAGATGGCATTGAAAAATAACAATAATATCGACGTCGCCCGCAATAATCTTCAGATAAATCAATGGAATCTGAAGGCCGCAAGGGGCGTTTATGACCCTCTGGCGACGTCGCAAGACTATTATGAATCGGCCACAACACCGACGGCGTCGGCTATCGGCGGCGCGGTCAACGGATCAGTGACGCAGCAGCGATTCCAGACGACGAACAACCTCAGCGGCTACTCACCCTGGCAGGGCGGGCAATATTCGGCCGAGTTTGACAACTCGCGTACGACCAGCAGCAATACGAACTCTTTTCTTAATCCGCAGTTTCCGTCATTATTCACGTTCAATTACACCCAGCCGCTTTTCAGAAACCGCAGTATTGATCAGAACCGGCATCAGATATTGATCGCCCGAAAAAACGTCTCCATCACCGATTCGCAGTTTCGACAGGAGGCGATCACTACCGTCAACCAGGTCGAGCAGGCCTACTGGAATCTCGTATTTTCGTTAAGAAATCTACAGGTTCAGATCGACGCGTTAAAGCAGGCCCGTGCCCAGCTTGAGAGCAATCAGCGACAGGTCGAGCGAGGCGTCCTTGCGCCGATCGACATCGTGCAGGCCCAGGGACAGCTCGCGACCTTTGAGCAAAACGTCTATACGGCCCAGGAATCCGTCACCCGTAACGAAAACACTCTAAAGACTTTATTGCTTCCTGACAGGACGGCCGCCGAATGGTCGCAACCCATTACGCCGGTATCGCCGATAACTCTTGAGGCTCCGCATGTACCGCTGGAACTTGCCCAGGCAGACGCCTTGAAAAACCGACCCGAGCTCGAGCAGCTCGATCTGAATTTAGACATAAACAAGATCGACCAGCGTTATTACCGCAACCAGACGAAGCCACAGATCGACCTGTTCGGAACGACCACATCGCAAGGGTTGGCCGGAACGCTCACGCCCGCAGGAGCGGCTCGGGGCACCGTGCCGCCCGTGTTGATCGGCGGCGAGCCGCAGTCGCTGGGAAATCTTCTCGGGTATAAATTTCCAACCTATAGGGCCGGCGTGAATATCTCGCTACCAATAGGAAATCACGTGGCAAAGGCCAATCTCGGCCGTACGCTGGTCGAGGGTGACCGGCTGCAAAACCAGCGGGCGCAGGAAGAAGAGACGATCGAATCGGAGGTTAGGAACGCCGTGCAGGCATTGCGATCGGCCGAGGCTCGTCTTAACGCGGCCGTCGCGGCCCGCGTGGCGGCTGAGGAGATCTACGCCTCGGAGCAGCGGCAGTTTCGGGCCGGCACGACCACCCTGTTTCTCGTGCTGCAGCGTCAAACGGAGCTGATAACTGCACGTGGCAACGAACTCCAGGCGCAGACGACGCTAAATCAGGCGATCTCAGAATTTCATCGAGCTACCGGAACGACCTTGACCACGAACAACATTGAGGTCACGCCAGGGGCCCAGGTCGAGAAGAAATAATTTCCCCGGGGCGTCATTTGATATTCCCCACGTATGACCGTTTTGAGGGTTCGTATGACCGCGGGGAAACATCGAATTATGATGCCTTTCGTTGTTTGGGCTGCTCGCTCGACACCAGGTCTGAACACGCCTTTGCTACTACCGATCATGCCGCCTTTCGTAGTTTGAAAATCTATTGAAACTTTTTCCGCGTATTTTCGAATAACCTAGAGCAGACTCCAGATCTTAATTCATAAGGAAACAGGTATGTATAAAGTGCTTTTATTAGCCGCGCTGTTTTTGTCGATCGGCATCGGGGCCGTCGCAGCCCAATCAAAACCGGCCGGGATACAGGTTCCGGTGACGTATTACAAATTGCCGAACGGGCTCAAAGTCGTACTCTCGCCGGAACATTCGGCCCCGTTGGTTACGGTCGCGGTCTATTACAATATCGGTTTCCGGATCGAGCCAAAGGACCGGACAGGATTTGCGCACCTTTTTGAGCACCTGATGTTCCAGGGCTCGAAAAACCTCGGCAAGATGGAATTTATAAAGCTCGTCGAGGGAAACGGCGGCGTGTTGAACGGCTCGACGCGGTTCGACTTCACGAACTATTTTTCGGTCGTGCCCGCACATAAGACCGAGACGATACTGTGGGCAGAGGCCGACCGCATGAGGGGACTGGATATCAACCAGGACAATCTGAAGAATCAACAAGGCGTGGTCGGAAACGAGGTCAAGGTCAACGTGCTGAATCAGCCGTACGGCTCATTTCCGTGGATAGATCTGCCGATGGCCGCGTTCCAGAATTGGTACAACTCGCATAATTTCTACGGCGACCTGCACGACATTGACGCGGCGACGCTCGACGACGCCAAAGCTTTTGAGGCCAAATATTACCAGCCACAGAACGCCGTTCTCGTCGTCACGGGCGATATCGACGAGACCGCCGTGAAGGGCTGGGTCGAAAAATATTTCGCAGGAATCCCATCTCAAAAGACCGAGGCCAAACCGGACCTGACCGAGCCGCGGCAAAAGGCCGAGCGCACCGTCACGCGGACCGACGCCCTGGCAACGAAACCGGCGGTCGCTTTTGGCTATCAGATGCCAAAGCGAAACTCGCCGGAGTATTTTGCGATGGGCTTGATTGATCAAATTCTCGTTGAGGGCGAAGACAGCATGCTTTATCAGGAGCTGATCAAGCGAAAGAATTACGGCAGTGGATTGAACGGCGGCATCAATTCAGGCCTCGGGAATATGTTCAACTACAATGGCCCGATGCTGTTTGAGGCC
>DASXPW010000226.1:0-7140 GCA_036493385.1 Pyrinomonadaceae bacterium | reverse complement strand
GCACAAACCTGTTAGGCGGCGGCATCACCACACAGATCGCGAGCCTTTTCTCACAGGACATCGGTTACGATCCGCTCAACCTGTATTTCAATGCCAACTCGAGCAGTATCCGCCATGCCGGTTACATCGATTTCAAACGCCGGCTTGCTCGCGGACTAAGCGTCACCGCCAACTATACGTTTTCGAAGTCAATGGACGACTCCTCTGACTCAAGCCCGGATGTTCGCGTTTTGACGAGCGGCTCGGTCAAAGGTCAGGTTGCTCTCGGCGGCACCCTCAAGAACGATTGGGCTCTTTCCGCATTCGATGTGAAGCATGCATTTTCATCTACATTTACGTGGGATCTGCCGATCGGCAAGGGACGCAGCTTCTTTAAGGGCGCACCGTGGTACGTCGAGGGCCCACTAGGCGGATGGTCGCTGTCCGGCGTCGTCCGGCTCGTGGGCGGCAACCCGTATCAGCCATTTCTTACCGATCCTAATCTCCTTGGTGGATCGTTGTTCAACCGAGTCGTGCGCCCGAACATTGTCGAGGGCGTTCCTCTAAGAAATCCGCTATGGGACCCGAGCTGCAGGGTGGGCCCAGGCGTCGGGACAGCAGGTTTCAACGTCTGCGAGCCATATTTGAACCCGGCGGCTTTTGAGCGTCCGCCAAAGGGCCAGCTCGGAAACGCCCCGCGAACGCTGTCTATTAGAGAGCCTTCGCGTCAGTACTTTGACATGTCGATCCAGAAAGATTTTCCCATGCCGTGGATCGGCAATGAAGGTAAGCGAAGGATTAACTTCCGCGTCGACGCACTGAACGTGTTCAATCACCCCGTCTTTTACTGGAACAGTCGCGGTAACACGCCCTTCGGGTTTGGCACGTTTCCAACTGAGTTCAACGGTAACGAATGTATCGCCAATCTTTCGATACCGACCCCGATAACATCGGGCTCCGGTATCAATTGCCCAGGAGTGAATCCCACTCGGACTTCGGTCATCTCTGCGGGTGAATACGATGCGTGGGCGGCGTTCAACAATCAGCCGTTGTCAAACGCCTCGGCAGGGCAGATCATTCTCGGTCAGATCAGACAAAATGTGGACCAAAATGCCAGACTTGCACCGCGGCCCGGTCAGACGAGCGGAGCTTTGCCTGACAATTTCTTTACTGTTCCGATTCCGCTGGGATTCGCGACGACCAATCCACTGACGTACGACATAAGGACGACCCAGGGACTCGCGCTGTTCCGTCTTCGAAACAGCTACGAAGCGAACTTTGGTACATTGACCAGCGGTCAGGTCGGAAACTCGTTCGGCAGTCCGAACCCCGGTACCAGCCCTCGGTACCTCCAATTCGGCATTCGGCTGATCTTTTAAAGTTTTGAGTTCCAGCTTTAGCTGGCTGGAACTCAGATTATGATCAGTTAGGTGTCCGGCTGATCTAGGACTAAAAATGCCCGTTGCTTAAAAACACTTGACAAAGTTATGCAATATGTGCTAGATTATAGGCAACGGGCGTTCCGTTTTGGCTGTTTGAAATCTTGTTGATCGAGAGACATTTGACCACTGATCTCTGGTGAAGATCCGAAAAGTCTTGTCCCATGCTTGCTCGGGCTGTCCGATGCCATAACTCTCGTGATCTCAATAAGTTGCCACATTGTGGCGCAGTTTTTCGATTTTTCGTGAGACAGACTGATTTTATTGCTGTAACTCCTTTCAGATCAAAGGTTTCTGTGTCCCAAGAGGAAGTGGGACAAGGCCGGACAAGGTTGGGACAAACCGGGCGAAAAAGTTCTTTTTGCGCATGTGGCAAAAGAGGCTCCAAATCGATAGACAAACGCAGTTCGTGCATAATTCGGCATTTCAGATTGTATGAAACAGTTATTCTTCACATTTCTTATAGTAGCCTTTGCTTCAATGCTCTTGCAGGCGCAGGAGCCGCCGCGTGAGTGGATCGATCCGGATACCGGACACCGCATCGTGCGCCTGTCGGATGAGCCGGGCAGCTCAACGTTTTACTTCCATCAAAATGCGTACACGGCCAGCGGCGACAAACTCGTCTTTTCGACCCGGCACGGGCTGTCGACCTACGACTTTAAGACCAAAAAGATCGAGGAGGTCGTCGAGGGCCGCACGGGCGATGTCATCGTCGGCCGCAAGACCCGCAAGGTCTTTTATATGAAGGGCGATACGGTCTACGAGACCGACATCGACACCAAGGCGACACGCGAGATCGTCAAGGACGCGAAGCTGAGGTCAGGTTCTGGCTTCGCGCTCAACGCCGACGAAACGCTGCTTGGCGGCAGCATGGTCACCGGCGAGGTGCCTGCCGATTTTCGGCCGCCCGCGCCGCCGGTTCCCGGCCAGCCGACACCGACGCCGCGTGGCGACAATTACCCCGGCAAGGGCGACATGATGGAGCGGCGCCTGGCGGCAAAGATCCCGATGGACCTCTACACCATCAACATCAAAACGGGCGAGATCAAGACGTTCAACCCGTCGACCGATTGGCTCAATCATGTCCAGTTTTCGCCGACCGATCCGACCTTGATGATGTTCTGTCACGAAGGGCCATGGCATAAGGTCGACCGCATCTGGACGATCCGCACCGACGGCTCTGATCTTAAGAAGATCCACACGCGCACGATGGATATGGAGATCGCCGGGCATGAATTCTTCGGTCAGGACGGCAAGCACATCTACTACGACCTGCAGACGCCAAAGAGTCAGGTCTTCTGGCTGGCCGAGTACGACATCAAAACCGGCAAGCTGACAAAATACAGCCTGACGAAACACGAGTGGTCGGTCCATTACAACGTCTCGCCAAATGGAAAGCTATTCTCAGGCGACGGCGGCGGCCCAAACAGCGTCGCGAAAGGCGACAACGGTCAATGGATGTACCTTTTCCGCCCAAAGGACCGAAAGCTGGAGTCCGAGAAACTGGTAAACCTCGCGAAACACGATTACACGCTTGAGCCTAACGGCACATTTACTCCGGACGGGAAGTGGATCGTCTTTCGCTCGAATATGTACGGCCCGACTCAGATCTATGCCGTCGAAGTTCAGAAGGCCGATGGGAAATAGGTATCTCGGATTTCTCCTTGCGGTCTTGTTGGTCGCTGTTCCGCTTGGTGCTCATTCTCTGTTCGGCCAAGACACGCGGCCGGTCGTCGACGATTCAAAGACGACGCCTGTGACGGTGCGTGATCCGAAACTGCCGACGCTGTGGATAGTCGGCGACTCGACACTAAACAGCAACGCGCCGCTTCGCGGTTGGGGACAGGAGCTTGCACAGTTCTTTGATCTCACAAAGATCAATGTCGTAAACCGCGCGATCGGCGGACGCAGCAGCCGGACGTTTCAGAACGAAGGGCGCTGGGATAAGGTGCTGGCGGAGTTGAAGCCCGGCGATTTTGTTATTGTCCAATTCGGTCACAACGACGTCGGTCGCTACGACGACCCGGCCGCAAAGGAGCGTCCCTCTCTTCATGGCGAGGGCGCCGACACGGTCGAGGTAACGAAAAAGGACAGCTCGAAGGAGACAGTCCACACCTTTGGCTGGTATATGCGGAAATACGGCAATGATGCGCGAGCCAAAGGCGCGACCGCCATCTTCTGCTCGATGGTGCCGCATAAGGATTGGGACAACGGCAAGATCGTCCGAAAGGAGCAAGCGACCTTCGTACAATGGACGAAAAACGCCGCGCTTGCGACCGGCGCTGCATTCATTGATCTCAATGAGTCCGCCGCATTGCGGCTAGAAGCTCTCGGCCCCGAAAAGGTCTTGGCTCTCTTTGGAGACGCGCGAACGCACTCAACGCCCGCCGGTGCATTGCTCAATGCCGAGGCCGTCGTGGCAGGTCTCAAGGCGCTCAAACGGCCAAATCTCTCGCGCTACTTCTCGGAAAAGGCAAAGCCGATCGAGAAGACTCGTATGTTTGTTACGGACGCGCCGAAAAGCAAATCGACGACTAAACCGATGCCGGCCTCGTCGCCCTGATCTCGACCGTCTTTGTACCTAACGCCGGATGCTTGGCTGTTAAGCGAATCAACCCTGGCGTTTCCTTTGACTTGACCCATATGGCTCCCGCTCCACCAACCAGCGCGAATGGATTGTCGCCGATGATCTCGCCGTTCTCGATCGTGAACTGGATCGCAGCGTGTGCAAACGGCCGCGTGTTACCAAACTCGTCAGCAACCCGAATCACGACCCGCGTCATGTCGATGCCGTCGGCAATTAGATCCTTATCATCGGGCTTAACCAGAAACTGTTGGTCGACGCCTTTGCTCGACATCCGCCGCTCGATGACCTTCTGCCCGCCGATGTATCCCTCGATCCGCAGATCTTCCCATTTGCGGCCGATCGCTCCGCGAAGATCGGCAGTAAACGGAGCGTATTTCAAACTTGGATACGTCTTCCGATCAGGCTCGACCTCGGCGATCATCCGATCACCGACAAAGTACCGGAGCTTTTCACAGTTCGAGGATACGACAGCGTCGGTAAAGCTCTGGCTCTCGTCGCCGCGTGCCCAGTCGAATGCCGGCTCAAGCACGATCTCTTCGGCCGGATCGCATTGCGACCTATAGAATCCGGCAGCCGGTTTGGGAATGCGAAAAATATCCGAAACCCCGTGATAGCAGATGCGGTCGCCCGACCCGAAATAATCATGCGTGTTGTAGTCAAATGCACACCACCCCAAACCGCCCGCGTATTTGTTGTCCGACGCAAGCTGATCGTGAACGCGTGCGTGACGATGCATGTGTTCGCGAACGCGCTCGACATTGTCATAGCGTTTCGTAGGGAACATATGGCCGCTGAATTCCGTGTTCAGATAAAGCGGATGGTTTGGCGGCCTGAGCGGAAACCCAAAGTCATTCATCGTGAACACGTCTTCGAGAAACTCGGAGTCGTACCGATAACGAACGCCGCCTGTCGGACGGGAACCATCGAGCTCGTGCGCGAGCTTGTTCGTGCGGGTGTAGAAGTCATGGTTGTCGGCGGATTCATTGATCCTGACGCCCCAAAGAACGATCGACGGATGGTTCCAGTCGCGGCGGACCATCGTATCGACGTATTGGACCGATAGGTCCTGCCAGTCTTTGTCGCCGATATGCTGCCAGCCGGGGATCTCTTCGAAAACCAGCAGCCCGTACTCATCACAGGCGTCAAGAAAATGCGGCGACTGCGGATAGTGAGACGTGCGGACAATGTTGCAATTCAGCTCCTTCCTAAGTATCCAAGCATCGCGCTTCTGGACCCGAGCCGGCATCGCCTGCCCAACAAACGGAAACGTCTGATGCCGATCAAGTCCGCGCAGCGTCAAATGTTTGCCGTTGAGATAAAAACCCTCGGGTGTAAATTTGGCTTCGCGGAAGCCGATGCGGGTTTCGTAATGGTCAACTACCTTGTTGCCGGAAGTCAGCGTAACGCGAATGCTGTAAAGCTTCGGGATGTTTATGTCCCACAACGAAATATTGCCGAGGTTGCTCAGGGCGATGTCATAAAACGGTTGATCCGCCGATGTTATGTCCTTGGTTGCCGCGGACAAAACCCGATCACCGTCGCTCACAAGGGCGTTGAGCAGAAGCCGGTCGGTAGTTTGTCCCTGAAGATAAACGCGAACACTGACGCTCCGGTCGTCCCGCAAAACATTGATCGGTTTGGCGAAGACATTTTCAATAAATGTCCGATCAACGAGACGCAACTCGACATCGCGATATATCCCACCGAATGTCAGATAATCAACCAGATTTCCAAACGGCGGTATATCTTTCCGCTCGGTCGAGTCGACCTCGACGGCAAGCACATTATCGCCGGCCCAATTGATGTCATTCGTAAGCTCGAAGGAAAACGGTGTATAACCACCGCGGTATTCACCGAGCGATTTTCCGTTGATGAAAACCTTCGCGGCCGTCATGACGCCGCCAAAATCGACGAAAATGCGGCGGCTTTTCAGATCGGCCGGCAAACGAAAATGACGACGATAGGCAGAGACGAACATATACTCCTGCTCGTCAAAGCCGTTCATCGGCAGCATCTTGTTCGTGTGAGGAATGTTGACCCGCTTGAATCCGCGGTCGTTAAAACGCGGCTGTACGGCATCGGGCGTCGAGTGCTCGCTAAACAGCCAGCCGTTGTTCAGTGGGATGATCACCCTATTCGAGATACTCGTCGGAACACTCAGGTTGTCGGTGGCGCTAAATGCGGGCGTCGAGTTCGCGATCAGGGACAGACCCGCTGCGCCCACGGCACTTGTTTTCAAAAAGCTGCGGCGATCCAACTTGTTTTCTTTTTTCATTTTGTTACAGTCGCGGTCTTCAGAGCGGTAAATCCATGCACGCCGAGCCAATCCGCGCATCGCTTTATCCATGTCGATAGGATCGGATCAGTCGGCGCCATACCAAAGCCATGTGGGCCACGTTCGTACAGATGTATTTCAAAGGGCACACCTGCCTTTCGCAACGCATCGGCAAACATGAGGCTGTTCTCGACCGGGACCGCCGGGTCTGTCACAGCGTGCACCAGAAATGTCGGCGGCGTGTCTCTCGTAACATGCAGCTCATTCGAATAGAGCTTGATCAGATCTGCGGAGGCTTCGTCGCCGAGCAAGTTTGTTCTGGACCCTTTATGTGTAAGATCTCCCATCGTAATGACCGGATAGACCAGGATCATCAGATCGGGCCGCGAGCTAACGCGGTCGATCTCGTCTGCCGCATCCGGTTTTCCGGCGTCGAAATGCGTCCCAAGAGTGGAGGCGAGGTGGCCGCCCGCCGAAAATCCAAGTATTCCGATCCGTTTCGGGTCGATGTTCCACTGCTTTGCATTCGCGCGTACCGTTCTCATTGCCCGCGCGGCATCAAGCAGTTGGTTCGGCTGGTGATAGCGCATGCCGAGCCGGTATTTCAAAACGAACGCAGAAATGCCGAGCGAGTTAAGCCATTTAGCGACATCACTTCCTTCTTTAATGTCAGACAGATGCGAATATCCGCCACCGGGACAGATGACAACCGCCGCCCTTGGCACATCTTGCGTAACGAGAAACGGAGTGATGGTCGGGATATCCTGCGGCTCTTTCCCGACCGCATTCGGCGCGCCGGCGGGCCACAGGACAATTGGCTCAGATTGCGACATAGCTAGTGGAACCTCGATGGCAAGAAA